>CAZFTY010000430.1:0-2501 GCA_964521835.1 uncultured Microbacter sp. | reverse complement strand
GTTGTGCACGTGTCGCTCTTCCTACAGCCGTTACCTCTTTGAGGTCTATTGATTCTTCTTTGAGCGTAAAGCTGCCCAACCGTTGATTGCTTTGCTTAATCTCAACGTTTTTGGTCAATGTGGTAAACCCTACAAACGAAATTTGTAATGTATATGAACCGGACGATAATCCTTTAATGGAAAAATTACCATTTGCATTCGCCACATCGCCAAATTTGTGATTCGGGTTGCTCTTACTGACTAACGTTGCAGTAGCCCCGATGAGTGGTTGATGTTTCGTATCAAAAACAGATCCGGTTGCTGTAATGTTTTGAGCCGAAACAGTTACCGAAAAAAATAAAAATAGAACAAAGAACAAATTTTTCATTTAGTCTAAATTTTAGCGTTTAATTCATGGGAAATAGTATTTCAAATATTAATTACTAATGAGATACGAGAAACGCTAAAAAGTTTAATACAGATGTGATGATTTAAGGTATTTTTGCAAAATAGGTTTTTTTTAGCTCTTTCTGGATAGCACGTAGTGCCCTATGCGGCATTGCAGACATTTTTTTGTGTCGCAATAGTTTTTCTTGAGGTGGATAAATGCCTGGCTGTCAAACGCCGACGAAACGGGTACGCTATGGAGTTTCCAGTTGGCCACGATGCTGTTCTGCTCTGCTGTTGTTTGTTCCAACAGTGAGAAAGCCCGTTCCTGCAAGTGTATGTCGTCTTTGTATTTGCCATAGCAGAATAAAAAAGGTGCAACCGTGTTGATGAGTAAGATTTTGATAGTTGGCCTGCCAATAGGTTTATTCTTTTTTGCCGATTGTTTGTTGAACGTGTAATGCGATTGCCAGTATTCGGAGGTATTGCTCCGGAAAAGGAGTTCCATTTCGGCCAACGATTTTGCATTGATTACTTTAGAAAATAATTTGGTTGATTGAAATGCCAGGAAGGCAAATTGCGCGATTCGGATATGCGGAAAGTTTTGCGGATGCAGGCGCAGCAATTTCCAGAGATGAGAATCGATGGGCTGCAGTCGATATTTTTGCTTCAAAAAATCGTACTCTCTTTTTAGCAGGTTGGTGTAATCGTCGTTTGGAGCCTCCTTCAACAATCCCGATTGACCGAATAGTAATGCCTCTATCCGAAGCAGATTGTCTTTGTGTTTAGCCAGATATACCTGTGGCAGGCTTTTGGCTAAAAGCTCAAAAGGCATGGCATTGATGCCGGTTCCGAAGTTACGCGCGAGTGTGATGTAGAATGCCTCTTCCCAATCGTTGTGCAGATGGGTCAGCAACGATTCAATGTCGTTTGTCTTTTGTTCTAATCTTTCGGTCAGCAAATAATTTTTCCATCCCGACATAAGTATACGGGGTACTTTCTCTATATGTTCGGAACATGCCATAAAACTATTTCCTTGTAACAGGCTATCGTAGCGTTGTTCCAGATCCGGGTAGCAGGGCAGAATGAGCTGTTCGATTTCGTCACCGTTGGTACGGCGTATCGTTTGGTCGCAGTCGACAACCACATGCAAAATAATATTGTTGTAGGCTTTGTCTGCTGTATGGTGGTGAAGTTCCCAGTCGGACGAATGCACATGCACTTCTACATTTCCGACCCATAGCGTATCCCCGATTTTTATTTTTGCGTTGAAAAAATCGGGGCCCGCGTCTGTGTTGAGCTGGCCGGGGTCGATAATCTCAACTCGATTGCCATTAACCGTAGTGAGATTGCTATCATAGAATAGCTTGTGTTGCCATGCGTATTGGAGTAAGGCTTCTTTCATGGGGTTGACAAGTTTAGTGTGTTGGTTTGCTCTCCGGATTGTCTATAGGCAAAATTAATGATTTTATTTTAATAAAATATGGATTTAATATAACTTTAACCGGTCGTCAGGGAGAATCCTCTTTTGCGATGAAGCGCACCTCTGCACAACGCTTTTTTTGTATCTTTGCACAGCATGTGATGAATGGTTCTTAACCGGAAAGGTTATAAAAATAACTATTTGTCGTTTATTTAATCGAAATTATTTGGAAATGAAACGAACATGTTGCTTCACAACGTTCAAGAGGATTGTAATAATTTTCAGCAACATGGAACCGAAGGTCAACGACTAACGGGAGTTAATTTCATACTTCCTTAGATGAAAAAATGATTATAGGATGAAATATATTGTAATTTTAGGTGATGGCATGGCCGATGAGCCCATTGTCGCATTGGGAGATAAAACTCCGTTGCAGGCTGCCTGCAAACCGAGTATAGACAAGTTGGCCTCTTTAGGCTCGATGGGAATGCTCAAAACAATTCCGGAAGGGTTTGCTCCCGGTAGTGAAATAGCCAACCTTGCCGTTCTGGGTTATGATGTGCCTGCTGTTTTTGAGGGTAGAGGATCGCTCGAGGCTGCAAGTATGGGAATTCCCGTTGAAGCGGGAGAAATGGCAATGCGTTGCAATTTGATTTGCATCGAAGATGGAAAAATCAAATAACGGACTGATATATGTGGAGATAACTGATAA
>CAZFTY010000429.1:0-2515 GCA_964521835.1 uncultured Microbacter sp. | reverse complement strand
CAGCAACAGCAATTGCAAAGGGGCAAAGCTTATCTGCCAAAGCGGAAGGCAATCACAAATGTGCGATTACCTAATCAGCATCTTGAAAAAAAGTAGTATGCCCTTTTACCTTGTGAAATGAGAACACCCCAAGAGCAACTACCGGGTTATTCATTGCCGTCAGCTTCAGCTGACGGAAAACAATGCGCTATAAAAATCGGCTTTAGCCGAACAGCTTACCAACTCACCACCCCAAGCGCCTGCAGCAGCAATGTCAGGTTCAGCACAATGACAATAGCCGCGATACCCGAAATAAGGAAGATGGTTCGTTTTTTGTTGGCATATTTGCCCATCACCCTTTTGGAAGAGGTGAGGTATACCTGCAGCAGTACCGTTATGGGTAACTGGATACTCAGCAGCATCTGCGAAAGCAGCAACCCCTGAAACGGATCGGAGATAAAGAAGATAACGGCTACAGCGCCCACAATGGAGATCAGCACCCCCCAACGGGAGTGGTTATCTTTGATGTCGTACGGTTCGGCAAAGAGGCCGGCAAAAATGGTACCCCCCGCCATTCCCGAGGTAACACTGGAGGCGACACCCGCCATCAGCAAAGCCACCGCAAAAATAACCGACGCATTACTGCCTAACAAAGGTTGTAACAATTCGTGCGCCTGTTGCAATTCAGTTACCAATTTACCCACTTTGAAGAAGGTGGCCGCCGCCATAATAAACATGGCGCTATTGATGGCCCACCCCACAAACATGGAAAGCAGCGTATCGGCAAATTCATATTTCAGCAACTTGCGAATGGATGCATCGTCGCGCTTATGCAGCTGCCGGCTCTGAATCACTTCCGAATGGAGAAACAGATTATGCGGCATCACCACGGCCCCTAACACACTGAGCACAATCAGAAGTGATCCGTGCGGGATCTGAGGCATAACCGTGCCGACGGCGACTTTTCCCCACTCCACATTGACCAAGGAGAGTTCATAAATAAACGAGATGCCGATGAGGGATACGAATCCGATGATCCAGCGCTCAATTTTACGATAGGAGTTGGTGAGCAACAGAATCAGCACCACGACAGCCGACAGCACGGCTCCCACCTTTAACGGAACGTTAAACAACATTTGCAACGCGATAGCAGCCCCCAATATTTCGGCAAGCGAAGTCGATACCGACGCAATCATGGCCGTGCCTAACACCGAACGGGAAACCACCGGACGCAGATGCAAAGTGGCAGCTTCGGAGAGGCACAACCCGGTAGCAATGCCCAGATGCGCCACGTTGTGTTGCAGCACGATCAGCATCAGCGTACTGAGCGTCACCACCCAAAGCAACGTATAGCCGTAACCCGCTCCCCCGGCAATATTCGTCGCCCAGTTACCAGGATCGATAAATCCCATGGTAACCAGCAATCCCGGCCCGATGTATTTCAATACTTCAAGCCCTCCGAATACCGGATTGTGTCCGACTTTACTGAATATATTTTTCAACATAAGATCAATTCCAATATTTCAAATTTCAAGATTCAAAATTCAAAATTCCATTCTGAAACTTGAGAACTATGAAATTATCAATCTATTTTCCTTCGCACTCTTTAATCAGTGCCAGCAGTTTCTCCACGGCTTCCTCTTCCGGAATATTCTTCTCCACGCACTCTTTGCGGCGATAGAGACTTACCTTGCCTTTACCGGCTCCCACATATCCGTAGTCGGCATCGGCCATTTCGCCGGGACCATTCACGATGCACCCCATAATACCGATTTTCAATCCGGTAAGGTGTTTGGTGGCAGCCTTAATTTTACCAACCGTACTTTGCAGATCGAACAGCGTGCGTCCGCAACGGGGACAAGAGACATATTCGGTTTTGGAAGTCCGGACGCGCGATGCCTGCAAAATACCGAAAGCGGTAGAGACGACATCCTCATCGGAGAGCATCGGATTCTCAAGCCAGATACCGTCACCAAATCCGTCGATAAAGAGTACGCCCAGATCAGCAGCAGCCGACACCTGGAAATTTTCCTTGTCATCGTCCACATATTTACGGTAAAGAATAACCGGCACCTGACAGTTATTCGACATCAACGTATGGAAGAATGCCCGCATTTCACCCACCGGATTTGCATGATCGGACGAAAGGATAACGACAATATTTTCGGCAACCTTCAGTTGTTCAATCATCTCTTCTGTCAGATCGCGATAGGTAAGCTGCACGAAACGTACAGGTACAGGCGAGACAAGCGCCGCTTCGATTTGTCTGGCAGTAAAAAGAGCCAGATGGTTTTTGAGGTAATCGGGTTGCAAATCGCCGAAATCAGTTCCCGTACCAATTACAACCGGCACATAACTATTTCCGATATTACCCACCGGCAGTGACTCCCGCCGTTGATACACATAGGGGTTGAACAGTTCGAACGGCTTTGCCTTGATGGGCAGATGACACGCACAGTTCACCACATGCTTCATCAGTTTTAACGCCACCGGAATCTCCTTTTCAGGATCTTCGCTCAACGAAACGCGAATAGTG
>CAZFTY010000428.1:0-2519 GCA_964521835.1 uncultured Microbacter sp. | reverse complement strand
AGATTTGGATACCATCTCTTCCAATTCTTCATCCGAATAGTGCTTGGTGGTAGGATACCCGTTCACCTCCATCCAGGTAACGAATTTGTGGTGGAATACAAAATATTCTTCCCATGTATCGCCCACTTCATCAACGAAATCGACATGCACTTCAGGATCGTTAGGATTCACCTTACGGCGGCGTTTGTAGTAGCACGAAAATGCCGGCTCGATGCCCGATGTTGTCTGTGTCATCATGCTGGTCGTTCCGGTTGGAGCAATGGTCAAACAGGCAATATTTCTACGCCCGTATTTTGCCATTTCGGCATATAATTTAGGATCGGCCTCTTTCAGACGATTGATATACGGATTATTGGCTTCACGTTTGGCATCATAAATTTCAAATGCGCCACGTTCTTTTGCCATTTCAACAGAGGATTTATATGCTGCCAAAGCTACCGTTTTGTGTACCTTTTCGGAAAAATCGGTAGCTTCATCGGTACCATAAATCAGACCCAACGCGGCCAACATATCACCTTCGGCTGTAGTACCCACACCCGTACGGCGTCCCATAGCCGTTTTCCGCTTGATCTTCTCCCATAACTCAAGTTCGGTCAGCTTAATATCATTACTTTCAGGATCCGATTTTACCTTATCGAGAATTCTATCGATCTTCTCCATTTCCAGATCGATAATGTCATCCATAATTCGCTGTGAATATCTTACATGCTTTTGAAACAGGTCAAAATCGAAATAAGCCTCTTTGGTAAACGGATTCACTACATACGAATAGAGGTTGATGGCCAACAAACGACAACTATCGTAAGGGCATAAAGGAATCTCCCCGCACGGATTGGTAGAAACCGTACGGAATCCCAAATCTGCGTAACAATCGGGCACCGATTCACGTAGAATCGTATCCCAGAAAAGAACGCCCGGTTCGGCCGATTTCCATGCATTATGAATCACTTTTTTCCACAATGGATAGGCATCTATTGTTTTAATTGCTGTCGGCTGATCGGAATTGATCGGGTATTGTTGCTGGTAGGGCAAGTTGTTGATGGCCGCATTCATGAAATCATCATGAACCTTAACCGACACATTTGCTCCGGTTACTTTGCCCTGCTCCATTTTTGCGTCAATAAAAGATTCGGAATCAGGATGTTTGATGGATACACTCAACATCAAAGCTCCACGCCGGCCGTCCTGCGCAACTTCACGGGTTGAATTGGAATAACGCTCCATAAACGGAACCAAACCGGTAGAGGTCAGCGCCGAATTTTTGACCGGAGACCCTTTCGGACGAATGTGAGAAAGGTCGTGCCCCACTCCACCGCGACGTTTCATCAACTGAACCTGCTCTTCGTCTAATTTAATAATAGCCCCATACGAATCGGCATCTCCATCGAATCCGATCACAAAACAATTTGAAAGTGAAGCCACCTGAAACTCATTGCCGATTCCTGTCATCGGACTGCCCTGTGGAACAATGTATTTGAACCCTTTCAAAAGAGCAAACAGTTCTTCATGCGAAAGGGGATTGGGGTACGTTGCTTCTATACGGGCAATTTCAGATGCAATGCGGTGGTGCATATCATCGGGATTCTTTTCGTAAAGATTCCCGAATGAATCTTTGAGGGCATACTTGGTGACCCACACGCGCGCAGCCAACTCGTCGCCCTGAAAATAATCAAGCGATGACTGAAATGCTTCGTCATACGAATAAGTTTGCTTTTCCACTTGTCAAAAAGTTTTAATTATTAGGAGATTATTATTGTGTCCGGTAGTTTATTTTTGCGGATACAATGATACGATAGATTCTTGGAAAAGAAAAATATTTCGATCATTATTTTTGCCCGGTTTTCCATTTTATTTTTTACATTATTGATATACAATGATATAAATTTACAGAACACCTGAAAAGTTTTCCAAAAAGAAATTCTATTCGTTTTTTTCAATATTTCATTCGTGCTCTTTCGAAAAACAATTGGTAAAATGTCATTTAATAAAAAATAACATGCGAAGGGCGGGTAAAATTACACGGACTAATAGTCCGTATCACTGTACAGATGGGCAAAATTCTTTTTTCCTGCATTAAACGCCTTATTCTGTAAAATAACAATTTAAGACAGTTGCATTATTATTGCCGCAATCTCAATTCCGGGAGTTGTGTCAAAATCGAGCATGGCATTAATCGGTTTGGCGGTAATGAAACGCGATAAATCCCCTACCCGCACCTCACGGCTCACAATGCGTCCTTCCCGCAACAAACGTTGACGCTGTGTGCCATTGAGCAGATAAGTAGCCGGCGTGATCCACTGCACTCCATCATAGAATACGATATTGGAGAAGGTGGTATCGGTAATAAAGCCGTTTTTCACAATCAGAAAATCGGTATCGGGCGCATGTGAAGGCAGATTATCGAACATACTCCGATCGGCATATTTGTAGGCGTAATCGATCGTATCGTTTTCAATTAATGTGAGAGATCGAAGGGTTCGTGGTGAGTATGGCCTGCACTCGATGGAATGAATTACGTC
>CAZFTY010000427.1:0-2520 GCA_964521835.1 uncultured Microbacter sp. | reverse complement strand
TGAAGCTTGCGCGAGAGTATCCGCAGGCGCTTCAACGGCTGCCGCTCTATCATATCGCGACCTATCTGGGTGTCGCGCCTAAATCGTTGAGCCGCATTCGGGGTAAATTATCGTAACCTTCGCATTTGGTAACATTTGCGGAGAAGAATCTCTTTTTTATAGTGGAACTTTGCAGCGTTAAATATCAAAGTTCAGTAACTATGAAAAAGAGATTTTTTTTGTTTGCAGTTGTTTTTGTTTCGTCGTTCCCCCTTTTTGCGCAGAACGATTCAGTAAAAGTTCAATCTCCGGCCAGATCGTGGGATGTAAAATCGGCCGTTGAGGTCGAGAGTCTGGTACCTATGTTTATGACCGGCGGATTCCATTTCGGAGTCGGCTACCGGTTCGACAAATTTCGTGTGCGCCTCAGTGTAATTAATGGCGGACATTATGATGCCGAGCAAGCCGGCATCAATAACTCTTCAGCCGATTTCAAACGTTATTACAAAACCTCTCCCGGTCTCTTTTTCGGGTATAACGTTTGGCGCAACCTCGAAGTCTACTCCTATCTCGAACTCCATACTTTTGAGATAGAGCAAAAAAGTACGGGTGCTCGTAAAAACCTGCACAGCGCCGATACGGGACTGGGTGTCAGTTATCAGTTTTTTGTCGGGAAGGTATTCTATATTCAGCCGGGGCTACATCTCTATTTAAGGAGAGATAAAAGCGTCGATTTTGAAACCGCACGTTATACGATTCCGAGTGCCGATTTCTCTCCGGTATTGCGCTTGGGAGCCCGTTTGTGGAGTAAATCGAAATGATAAACATGGTTCGGTTTTTACTTATGATCGCGGGAATTGTGACTTTGTTTTCGTGTAAAACAAGTTTCAGGGCAAGAAGTCCGTTGTCGGGTGATGCCGACGATATGCACAAAATAATTTATTATGCCACGTTGGCCGGAAGTTCGCATAACACTCAACCGTGGAAAGTGGAAGTTCGGGGCGATCGGGAAATAAGGCTGTTTGCCGATACTACACGGGCATTGCATGTGGTCGATCCAACCAAACGGGAGTTGTACATTTCTCTCGGAGCTTTTATCGAAAATCTCGATCTGGCCGCCGGAAGTTTGGGGTACAAGACCGATATAGAGCTTACCCCGACTGCGGAATCGACCAATTGTGTGGCTGTCGTAACGCTGAAACCAGCTCAGCCGTCCGAATTTGATCTGCGTTTGATTGCTGCCAGAAGAACGTTGCGCCTACCCTTTCATACCGCTGATATACGTGCTGAAGAGGTAAAAAAAATAGTGACCGACGATAGCCAAACCTCTTTTTATGCCGCTTCCACGCCGCAGGGTCGTTTTATTGCAGAACAGACATTGTCGGCTTATCGGCAGCAGGCGCAAAACCGTGCGGCGCAGGCCGAGTTTGCCCGTTGGGTACGTTTTTCCGATCGGGATATTCGTCTCCGGCAAGATGGAATTACAACAGCCGGAATGGAGATAAACGGAATCAAAGGGTTTGTGGTTCGGCATTTTTTCAAGCCGGAAGATGCGGCAAAGAACAAGTTTGTGCAAGCCGGTATCCAAACGACGGAAAAGCAGGTTCGTAATTGTGGTGGCTGGCTTGTGTTGACCGGAACCGATAATTCGGTACGAAGCTGGATTGATGCCGGACGGCGGTATCAACGCATGAACATTGCATGTACGGCTCTACGCATCGGTTTTCAGCCGATGAATCAGATTGTCGAGGAAGAGAATTACAAGCAGGCGGTGCGTGAAAAGTTGAGACTGAAAAACGAAATCCTGTTTGTTGCCCGCATTGGTTACGTGATTGAGATACCAGCACCGGTCTCTCCCCGGCGGTCGGTCGACAGCGTTGCCGTTTTTTACCGGTAGACGATCTATCTTAAAGAATGTCAATCTCTTTACGGAAGGACATACCGACCTCTTATATTTGTATCGTAAACGACAAAATCATTAACGATACAAATATGGATGCACCATTTTATCAATTTAGTGCCAGGCTGCTTCGGGGTCAGGAAATCTCAATGAAAGAGTATGAAGGCAAAGTCGTGTTGGTGGTCAATACCGCCAGTAAATGTGGATTAACTCCTCAGTTTGAAGGATTAGAAGCTCTCTATCAAAAATACAAAGAACGAGGATTCGTTATTCTGGGTTTCCCATGCAATCAGTTTGCCCATCAGGATCCGGGAAACGAAGACGACATATCTCAGGTTTGTCACATGAATTATGGGGTTACCTTTCCGATGTTTGCCAAAGTGGATGTAAACGGAGAAGATGCTCATCCCATTTTCAAACATTTGACATCAGTCTTGAGAGGACTGTTTTACAATAAAATAAAATGGAACTTTACCAAATTTCTGATTGACGCCAAAGGGATACCGGTGAAACGGTTTGCTCCGGTTACCAAGCCAGAACATTTGGAGAAAGAAATTGAGCGATTATTGCACGCTAAAAAATAGCGCACGCTGAATTATATGTAGTTGAGCACAAAACCTGACACTGCACTATCATAAAAA
>CAZFTY010000426.1:0-2525 GCA_964521835.1 uncultured Microbacter sp. | reverse complement strand
GTTTTTTATTTCAAACGGGAATCGAACTTTCTCTCTACCGGTCGACGATGAATTTGAAAGATACGCTGCAGGATCTGGACATGGTGGATACGGAAGATATGCCCTTCAGGGGTCATTTTACGTTTACAAAAACCAACGATTTACAGCGGTTGACAAATATTGCAATTCCCCTGATGGTGGGTTATGAGTCGTGGAACGGCTATTTTGTCTCTGTCGGAGGTAAAGCCATGCTTAACCTCGCCGGCAATACGTCGACTTCGACCCGTGTGAATCTGAAGGCATACTACCCGAATATTATTGGCGAAAATAATGATGGCGGACTGAGTAATATGCCTAATCATGGATTGTCGACCGTAACCCGGGTTGTGCATGGATCGTTTAAGTTGAATGCGCTCTTTGTGGGATCGGTAGAGTGCGGATATACCGTGCCGATCAAATATGAAAATCACATCCGGAGTACGAAGCCGAAGGTGCGCTTGTCGTTGTTTTGCGACTATGGCATAGCGCCGGTGAAGAGGGACAAAAAAACGACAGATCTTTTTGTAAACACATCCACTACGGGCGAAGTTGCTCCCGCTATTCGAAGTTACCTTTTTAACGACATGAAATCCAATCGTCTGAATATAATGTATGCCGGGCTAAAAGTGACGATTGTATTCGGGCTGAAAGTGTATGAGTGCTTTTGTGATAATCTTTAATGTAACGTTTGGCAATATGATGTTAGTGGGTATAGACCATTCCTGTTTGTTTTCTTTGGGCTGCTGCATGATATAAGCGGGAAAAGTGTTACCTTTGCATCTGATTTTTAATTCTTCGCATATAATCTACTTCGATGAACGAAAGATATAGCCAACGCGGTGTTTCCGCCTCTAAAGAAGACGTTCATAACGCTATCCGCAATCTGGATAAAGGTATTTTCCCCCATGCTTTTTGTAAAATAATTCCTGATATTCTGGGCGGGGATCCCGAATATTGTAATATTATGCATGCCGATGGCGCCGGAACAAAATCGTCGCTGGCTTATCTCTACTGGCGCGAAACCGGAGATATTTCCGTATGGAAAGGCATTGCTCAGGATGCCCTGATTATGAATATCGACGACCTGTTGTGTGTAGGTGCAACCGATAACATTTTGGTCTCGTCGACCATTGGGCGGAATAAAAACCTGATTCCGGGCGAAGTGATTGCCGAAATAATAAACGGAACGGAAGCTTTGCTGGAGAAGCTGCGCAGTCTGGGCGTGAATGCTCACCTTACCGGTGGCGAAACGGCCGATGTGGGCGATTTGGTGCGTACCATTATTGTCGACAGCACGGTAACCTGCCGTATGAAGCGTTCGGATGTTATATCTAATGACAAAATACAGCCGGGTGATGTGGTTGTCGGTCTCTCGTCGAGTGGCAAGGCAATTTACGAAGACGGTTACAATGGCGGTATGGGCAGCAACGGACTGACCTCTGCCCGTCACGATATTTTTGCATACTATCTTGCCGAAAAATATCCGGAGAGCTACGATGCCAGTATGCCTACCGGATTGGCCTATTCCGGGACGAAAAAGCTGACCGACGAAATTAAGCATGTGGGTATGGATGCCGGCAAGCTGGTGTTGTCGCCTACGCGTACCTATGCCCCGATCATTCGCGACATTCTGGAACATCACCGCGAACATATTCACGGAATGGTTCACTGTTCGGGTGGTGCTCAAACAAAAGTGCTTCACTTTATCGACAATCTTCATGTTATCAAAGATAACCTCTTCCCGATACCGCCGTTGTTCGAAATGATTCAGGCCGAGTCGCAAGCCGATTGGAAGGAGATGTACAAGGTCTTCAATATGGGGCATCGGATGGAGATTTATCTCGATTCCGCATGGGCCGAAGATATCATAATTCTTTCCGAAAAGTACAATGTCGATGCGCAGATCATCGGGCATGTGGAAGCTTCCGAAGGTGCTAAGGTGACCATTCGTAGCGATAAGGGCGTATTCAAATATACAAAATAAGAGCCGTTGGCTCATTTTGTCTGACTCAGCGCCTAAAACGGAAACGTATGGAAAAGATGAATTTAACCATATTGGGGTGTAATTCGGCGCTGCCTTCTATCAATAGCTTTCAGACTTCGCAGTTGCTGTCGCTTCGCGAAAAACAGTTTATGATCGACTGTGGCGAGGGGGCTCAGATTCGCCTTCGTCAGCTCAAAATCAAGGCTTCGCGGCTGAATCATATCTTTATTTCACATCTTCATGGCGATCACTGTTTCGGACTGATCGGACTCATTTCGTCGCTGGGCATGTTGGGCCGCACTTCCGATTTGGTGATTCATTCGCATCCCGATTTGGTTGGAATTTTGCAGCCTCAAATAGACTATTACTGTGCGGATGCCGGGTATAAAGTGGTTTTCGAACCGTTCAATCCGAGGCAACATGCACTTATTTATGAAGACCGTTCGTTGCAGGTTTTTTCTATTCCGCTGAAACACCGTGTGCCTACCGCCGGATTCCTGTTTTCCGAGAAAGAGAAGGAGCG
>CAZFTY010000425.1:0-2528 GCA_964521835.1 uncultured Microbacter sp. | reverse complement strand
TGACCACCACTCGTTTTGCCGATGGCGAATTTGCCGTCAGATATGACGAATCGATTCGCGGTTGTTATGTCTTTCTGGTACAATCAACCTACCCCTCATCCGACAACCTAATGGAACTGCTGCTTATGATCGATGCCGCAAAAAGAGCTTCAGCTTACAAGGTCGTTGCCGTAATTCCCTATTTCGGATGGGCTCGTCAGGACAGGAAAGATAAACCCCGTGTCTCTATCGGAGCGAAACTAATTGCTGATCTTTTGAGTACCGCCGGTATCGACCGCCTTATCACAATGGATCTCCACGCCGACCAGATCCAGGGATTCTTCAATGTTCCGGTGGATCACCTTTATGCATCGACTCTGTTCATTCCTTACATCAAATCGCTGCAAATAGAAGATCTGGCCATCGCCTCTCCCGATGTTGGAGGTTCCAAACGTGTAGGATCGTACTCCAAACACATGGAGGCTCCCATGGTGCTTTGCTACAAGTTGCGTGAAAAAGCAAATGAAGTAAGCGAAATGAAAATTATCGGTAAAGTAACGGGTAAAAACGTCATCATCCTCGACGATATGGTCGACACGGCAGGCACCCTTACCAAGGCCGCCGGTCTGATGATGGAATACCGAGCCAAATCGGTCAGAGCGATCGTTACCCACCCCATCATGTCCGATCCCGCGTCGCAACGTATCGAAGATTCGGTATTGCAAGAGATTATTTTCACCGATTCCATTCCATACAAGGGAAATTGCACTAAAGTAAGAGTTTTGTCGGTTGCCGATTTGTTCGCCGATACCATCAAAAAAGTATTCCACAACGAATCTATCAGCAGCCAATATTTACTTTAAACCGTCAATTGAAAAGCCGCTTTAACGCACCTGTGATTAGGAAATAAAGATAATAATAGCTATCTTTACAATCTAAAAATCACATATTTGAATAACTTCTTGTCATGGATATAATGTCAGTTTTACGCTAACATATTGAAATGAAAGAAGTTTTTCGTATTAAAATTGTTATTCGTTTGAATTGATAAATCAATCGGACAAAATAGTTCGCTCAAACAGGCGTAAACTATCAAAAATCAACGTTAATCCCACTAAAACACATTACTACGATGAAAGAAATTGATGATCTTCCGGAATTTGACGACGATGAAGCCATCGCGTTTATCTTAAAATTCATTCCAAAAGAGCTCAAAGAAAAAGTAACAGAAGACGACATTGCGTACATTCTGGATATTATCTACGATTTCTATGAGTCGAACGGATTAATCGACGAAGATTCGACAGAAGAGGCGTCTATCGACGAAGAAGACATGTTGAATTTTGCAATGAAAGCCATCAAGAAGGACAAGGTAGTCAATCTATCCGAAGATGAAGTCCAGATTCTGCTGAACGGCGAATTTGAATATGGCAAATCCATTGGCATTTACGACGAAGAATAAATCAAACACAATCATTAAAATATTAACAAGATCAACATTTATGAGCACTAAATCTATTTCAGACAAAGCTGCCGATAACATTCGTATTTTGGCATCGAGCATGGTCGAAAAGGCCAAATCAGGTCACCCGGGCGGAGCTATGGGCGGTGCTGATTTCGCAAACGTACTTTTTAGCGAATTCTTAACATACGATCCCAAAGATCCTCAATGGATCAATCGCGACCGCTTCTTCCTCGACCCAGGTCACATGTCGCCGATGCTTTACAGCGTTTTGGCGCTTACCGGTAAATATTCACTCGATGATTTGAAACAATTTCGTCAATGGGGCAGCGTAACTCCGGGTCACCCTGAAGTAGATGTGGAACGCGGTGTCGAAAATACCTCCGGTCCGCTCGGACAGGGTCACACGATGGCAGTAGGTGCTGCGATCGCCGAACGTTTCCTTGCTGCCCGTTTCGGAAACTGGATGAGCCACAAAATTTATGCGTTCATCTCCGATGGTGGCGTTCAGGAAGAAATCTCACAAGGAGCAGGCCGTATTGCCGGTACTCTCGGACTGAGTAACCTGATTATGTTCTACGACTCAAACGACATTCAGCTTTCAACTGTTGTCAGCGAAGTGAGCGTAGAAGACACTGCTAAGAAATACGAAGCCTGGGGCTGGAACGTTATGACCATTGTTGGAAACAACGCAGCTCAGATTCGCGAAGCGTTAACAAAAGCTCAAACTGAAACAGAACGACCTACCCTGATTATCGGTAAAACCATTATGGGTAAAGGCGCTGTTGCAGCCGACGGAAGCAGCTTCGAAAACAAATGTGCTACCCACGGTATGCCATTGAGCGAAGGTGGTGCTTCATACGAAAAAACAATTCAAAACCTTGGCGGAAATCCCGAAAACCCATTCGTTATCTTCCCCGAAGTTGAAGAGCTCTACGCTAAACGTAAAGCCGAACTGGTAAAAATTGCCGCTGAAAAGAAAGCAGTACAAGCTGCATGGGAAAAAGAAAATCCCGAACTGGCTAAAAAACTGGCCAAATTCTTCTCGAAAGAGGCTCCTAAAGTTGACTTTGCTGCTATCGCTCAA
>CAZFTY010000424.1:0-2534 GCA_964521835.1 uncultured Microbacter sp. | reverse complement strand
GCTGAAGCTTTGGAAAAAGCAAAAGGTTCGTACGGTCGCTTCAAAGAAGCCGCAAAATATATTGATCCCCGCCACGAGTAATATCGTGATGTAGAATTAGGAATTATTAATTATAAATTATTAATTGAAAATATTATGGCTTTATTTGAAAGTTACGACCGCCGTATTAACCAAATCAATGCGGCTCTCAACCAATACGGAATAAAAGACATCGACGAAGCTAAGGCTATCTGCGATGCAAAGGGCATTGATCCTTACAAAATTTGTGAAGAAACGCAGCCTATCTGCTTCGAAAATGCAAAATGGGCTTATGTTGTTGGCGCTGCCATCGCTATCAAAAAAGGTTGCACCAATGCTGCCGACGCTTCCGAAGCTATCGGCCTCGGATTGCAGGCTTTCTGTATCCCCGGCTCTGTAGCCGACGATCGTAAAGTTGGTATCGGTCACGGTAACCTCGGCGCTCGTCTGCTCCGCGAAGAGACTCAGTGCTTTGCTTTCTTGGCAGGTCACGAATCGTTCGCTGCTGCCGAAGGTGCTATTAAAATTGCCGAAATGGCAAACAAAGTACGTACAAATCCGTTGCGCGTTATCCTGAACGGTTTGGGTAAAGATGCAGCTATGATTATCTCCCGTATCAACGGCTTTACTTATGTTCAAACTCAGTTCGACTATGCTTCGGGCGCTTTGAACGTTGTAAAAGAGACTCCCTACTCAAACGGTCTTCGTGCAAAAGTAAAATGCTACGGTGCTGACGACGTTCGCGAAGGTGTTGCTATCATGTGGAAAGAAGGCGTTGACGTTTCCATCACCGGTAACTCAACCAACCCTACCCGTTTCCAACACCCGGTAGCTGGTACATACAAAAAAGAACGTCTTGAAAAAGGCGAAAAATATTTCTCTGTTGCATCCGGTGGCGGTACAGGCCGTACCCTTCACCCCGACAACATGGCTGCAGGTCCTGCTTCTTACGGTATGACCGACACGATGGGTCGTATGCACGGTGATGCTCAGTTTGCTGGTTCTTCTTCCGTTCCTGCTCACGTTGAGATGATGGGCTTCCTCGGAATGGGTAACAACCCGATGGTTGGTGCAACCGTTGCTGTTGCCGTTGCTATTGCAGAGGCATGCAAATAAGAAGATTTCAACATTCAAAATTCCAAGACTTCAAGATTATCTCACAAATTGAGCTTATCTAATATTTGGAATAATGAATTTTAAATTTTGAAATTGTCTAATCTAAAACTGCCTCAGCACTCGTGCCGGGGCAGTTTTTTTTTATATTTCCGAATCATGAGCCGAACCCAAACTTTCATCGCATATATTGCTTTGCTGTTCATTTGCACATTCGGTTTGAATGCACAACAAAGCGCAAAAGGCCGAACAGATTTATCGGTCAACCAGTTCAAAGAGTATCTGGCAAAAAATCCGTTAGTCACACTGCTTGATGTCAGAACGCCGGAAGAGTTTAGCGCCGGGCATCTGAAAAATGCCGTCAACATTCCGGTTAACGACCCAAACTTCGACGCAAAAGTCTCAAAATTCGATAAAACACAAGTAATGATGGTTTACTGCCGCTCAGGGCACCGCAGTGTAATCGCTTCAGGGAAATTGCTTACACTCGGATTTGTCAGCATTCTAAACCTTGAGAAAGGCATCAACAGCTGGCAGGCTGCCGGCGAACAAACGATAAAATAATTAGGAATTATGAGTTATGAACAAAAAAACTCCGACTCACAACTCATAACGCGTAATTATTCATTCTTAATTATCAATAAGTTATGTGGCTATTACTGGGCGCTCTTTCCGCGCTTCTTTTAGGGATATACGACGTTGCGAAAAAGGTTTCGCTGCAAAAAAACGCTGTGATTCCGGTACTTTTCTCCTCCATCGTTATTTCCTCTCTTATTTTATCGCCGCTGCCGGTATTGTCGCATTATTTTCCCGACATGATGAAAGGTACACTGCTGTATGTTCCACCAATGGACGGCAGAGCACACTTTTATATCTTATTAAAATCGCTGCTGGTGCTCTCTTCGTGGCTGTTCGGCTACTTTGCCATGAAACACCTGCCCATCACAATCGTCACTCCGATCGAAGCCACACGACCACTCTGGACACTGCTCGGAGCTTTAGTCATCTTTTCAGAAAGGTTGTCACCCTATCAATGGATCGGGGTATCGGTCACCCTGATTTCTTTCTACCTATTTTCGATGGTGGGTAAAAAAGAGGGCGTCGTTTTTCATCACAATAAATGGGTCTTTTTTATTATCTTAGCAGCGCTTACGGGAGCTGCCAGCGGACTCTACGACAAGTTTCTGATGAGAGAGTTCAACCGGGTGGGAGTTCAGGTATATTACCTTTTTTATCAGGCAATTATCATGGGAATCATCACACTGTTTCTCTGGTATCCCAAGCGAAAAACATCGACGCCATTTCAGTGGCGATACTCGATTATCGGCATTTCGGTATTTCTTACCCTGGCCGATTTCGTCTATTTCTTTGTCGTCGGCGACTATATCGAATTTTGAAAGGCG
>CAZFTY010000423.1:0-2550 GCA_964521835.1 uncultured Microbacter sp. | reverse complement strand
GACTATCGGATTAGTTACCTAATAGACCTAATCTTTGCGTGCTTTGCGCATTCTCCGCGTTCTTGGCGGTTAATCTCAGATTCTTCACCGCAAAGAGAGCAAAGTTTTTCGCAAAGAACGCTGAGAAAAACGAATATAGTGCACTGCTTTTTGTATAGGCATATTATCCGATAATCATTTTTAAAAACGAAAAGGGGTTTCCACCCCTGTGACCCCGACATTCTTTTTGTTATTCAGAAAAGGAGACTTAGTTTAGATTGGGATTTTGAGGGAATTCGGCCCAGCGTTTGTATTTCCCACCCATCGACTGCATGGAACGGGCCCACAAGGTATCGTAGCCCGACAGATGCAAGATCTCTTCGGTGGACATTTTTGATACTAACCACGACTGTTGATCGATTTCATCCGTCAATTGGCCTTCGTCCCATCCGGAATAGCCCAAAAAGAAGCGTACACGTCCCGTCAAGCCCAAACCGGCATTCATATTATCCAGTAGCCAGTCAAAATCACCTCCCAGATAGAGGCCATTGGTAATTGTCAGACTATTAGGAGCCTCTTCAATATTATGCAAATAAAAAAGGGACTTCGCTCCGACCGGACCACCACAAAAAACAGGAATATTTTCTTCAATCTTTATCCCGGGAACAATTTCGTGAAGAAGTAATTTCAGCGGTTTGTTAAGCACCAAGCCCATGCTTCCCAGATCGGAGTGCTGGGTCAGCAAAACAACCGAACGACCGAAGTAAGGTTCGTTCATAAACGGTTGCGCGATTAACAGACCTCCTACTGAAGGCTGAAAAACCGTATCGATGGTAAGAAATGAAGAATCGAGATACATAGTACTGCTTTATGTAGCAAATATAATAAACAATACCATATTTGCTACAGAGGCAGTTTATTTTTTCTTGCGGGGACTCTTTTTTGTCTCTTTGGGTTCGGCCTGAACGATCTCCATACAGGCTTCGAAAGTGAGAGAGGCTGGTTCTGTTTTTGCCGGAATTTTGAAATTCTTCTTCTGATACGTGATGTAGGGTCCATAACGGCCGTTCAACACCTTCAAATCGGCATCCTGCTCAAACGTTTTGATAGTCTTGTTCTTATCGGCTTCCCGTTTTGCCAGAATGAGTTCAATCGCTCTTTCGGCAGTAATCGTCATGGGATCTTCCGTCTTGGGCAACGAGGTAAATACCGAATTGTGACGCACGTAAGCGCCGAAACGACCGATAGCCACCACCATCTCCTTCTCTTCAAAATTTCCCAGACTACGGGGCAGTTTGAACAGTTCCAACGCCTCTTCCATGGTGATGGTGTCGATCATCAGCCCTTTGGTGAGCGAAGCAAACTGCGGTTTATCTTCATCGTCTTTGGTACCGATCTGCACCATCGGGCCGAAACGACCGATACGAACGGATACCTGACGTCCCGTTTTCGGGTCGGTACCCAGAATACGTTCACCGGTACGACGTTCCGAATTGGCAATGGCAGCCTCTACCGTCGGGTGAAACTTGGTGTAAAAAATCTCCAGCGACTTTTGCCAGTCTAATTCGCCTTCGGCAATGTCGTCGAACTCTTTTTCTACATTGGCCGTAAAGTTATAATCGAGAATATCGGGGAAATAATCGGTCAGGAAGTCATTTACCACCATACCAATATCGGTAGGAATCAGTTTGCCTTTATCGGCTCCGAAACGTTCGTTCTTCACCTCCTCTTTGACAGCTCCCTTGGCAAGGGTCAACAGGATGTAGTCGCGCGTCTCGCCTTCGAGGTTCGATTTCTCCACATATTTCCGCTTTTGGATCGTAGAAATGGTAGGCGCATAGGTCGACGGGCGACCGATACCGAGCTCTTCGAGTTTGCGTACCAGAGCCGCTTCGTTGTAGCGCGGCGGACGTTGCGAATAACGCTGTTGTGCCGTTATGTTCTCCATTTCGAGCAGTTGTTTCACCTTCAAAGGCGGCAGCAACGATTCGGAATCTGAAGAGTCGGACTCTTCGTCTGTCGACTCCAGA
Organism: uncultured Microbacter sp.; assembly: GCA_964521835.1. GTDB lineage: Bacteria > Bacteroidota > Bacteroidia > Bacteroidales > Paludibacteraceae > Microbacter. The sequence continues at coordinate 541 of CAZFTY010000423.1, read as the reverse complement.
TAGACTTTCAGAAAACCGTCGAATTTAATCACCTCACCCGTAGCGACAAACTTTTCGGAGGTATTGTTCAGACCGATGGTAACCGTGGTGCGTTCCAGTTCGGCATCGCTCATTTGCGACGCGATGGTACGTTTCCAAATCAGTGAATAGAGGTTCTTCTCCTGTGCCGTTCCGCTGATCTGGTGTTTATTCATATAGGTGGGACGAATAGCCTCATGCGCCTCTTGCGCGCCTTTGGTCTTGGTATGGAACTGACGGAATTGCCAGTAGTTTTCGCCCATGGTGTTAAAAATCTCCTCCTTCGAGGCTCCCAGTGCCAGTTCGGAAAGATTGACCGAGTCGGTACGCATGTAGGTAATTTGTCCGGCTTCGTAGAGTCGTTGGGCAATCATCATGGTTTGCGATACGGAATAACCCAGCTTGCGGGCCGCCTCCTGTTGCAACGTAGAGGTTGTAAACGGAGGTGCCGGCGACCGTTTGGAGGGTCGGGTTACAATATCGTCGATGGAATAGATGCCGCTTTTGCATTTTTCGAGAAAAG
>CAZFTY010000422.1:0-2554 GCA_964521835.1 uncultured Microbacter sp. | reverse complement strand
CGGAACGTATCAGGCTCATCTGACCAATTCTGTTGGTTGTGATAGTACCGCCACGTTAGTTTTGACGGTGAAAGAGCCGAGCAGCTCCACGACAACCGCTTCGATTTGTCGCGGTGATAGTTACACGTTTAATGGAGTGACCTACACCACTGCGGGCACTTATCAGGCACATCTGACTAACGCCGTCGGTTGCGATAGCACGGCTATTTTGCAATTGGCCGTCAAGGAGCCGAGCAGCTCTACCACCACGACTTCAATTTGTCGCGGCGATAGTTACACGTTTAATGGAGTGACCTATACTACCGCCGGAACGTATGCAGCACATTTGGCTAACGCGGTTGGTTGCGATAGTACTGCTACGTTGCAACTGGCCGTCAAGGAACCGAGCAGCTCTACCACCACGACTTCGATCTGTCGCGGTGATAGTTACACGTTTAATGGAGTGACCTACACTGCTGTCGGAACGTATCAGGCACATTTAGCTAACGCCGTTGGCTGCGATAGTACTGCCACGTTGGTTTTGACCGTAAAAGAATCGAGTAGCTCCACGACAACCGCTTCAATTTGCCGTGGGGATAGTTACACTTTCAATGGAGCGACCTACACCACCGCGGGAACCTATGTTGCTCATCTGACTAACGCCGTTGGTTGTGACAGTACTGCCATGTTAGTTTTGAATGTAAAAGAACCGAGTAGCTCCACTACTACGGTGTCCATTTGTCGCGGTGATAGTTACACGTTTAATGGAGTGACCTACACCATCGCAGGCACTTATCAGGCACATCTGACTAATGCCATTGGCTGCGATAGTACCGCCACGTTAGTTCTGAAGATAAATGGGCCGAGCAGTTCTACTACAACTGCTTCAATTTGCCGTGGTGATAGCTATGCGTTTGGAGGTGCGACTTATACCATCGCGGGAACCTATGTTGCTCATTTGACTAACGCTGTTGGTTGTGACAGCACCGCAATATTAGTTTTGACGGTGAAAGAGCCGAGCAGCTCCACGACAACCGCTTCGATCTGTCGTGGCGACAGTTACATTTTCAATGGTACTGCCTACGGCACCGCGGGAACCTATGTGATACATCTAATTAATTCTGTAGGTTGCGACAGCGCCGCCATGTTACAACTGGCTGTCCGGGAGCCGAGTGGTTCCATAACAAACGCTTCGATCTGTCGCGGAGAGAATTATACATTTAATGGGAAGACTTATGCTGTGGCGGGAACCTATGCAGCTCATCTGACGAATGCTGTGGGTTGCGACAGCACCGCTACGCTGCAACTGACCGTCCTTGAGCCGAGTAGTTCTTTAACTACGGCTTCCATCTGTCATGGTGAGAGTTACACATTTAATGGGCGTGTGTATGATAGCGTGGGAACGTATACGGTTCATTTTACGAATGCTGCGGGTTGCGATAGTGCTGCAACGCTTCAGTTGACTATCTGTTATTCCAAAACCGTGCAGATGAGTGATACGATTTATCAGAATCAAAACTATGCCGCGTATGGATTTTCGATTCCAACGCAAAAGAAATATGGCGATCTGACCTTCTATCAACATCAAAAAACGGTACAGGGCTGTGATAGTACTGTTGTGCTAAAATTGACCGTTTCTCCCGATTTTGACGTGGAGGTGAAGCCTGTGCCTGAAATTTGCGCGGACGATAAATATTTTACGTTGACCTATGAAATAAAGAAGGGTGCGATTGAATTTGATTCGATTGCGTTTGATAACAACGCGCTGAAGATGGGATTTAAGAATATGAAGATGCAGGATGCCGTGGGGTTTGTTGATATTCCGTTGCCATCGAATGTTGTTCCTAACAAGTATAATTTTTCTGTGGTATTTCGGAATGGTTATATTCAGAAAGAGGTTCCGGTGACCATTGCAATTAACTACGCGTCGTCCGTTATCCTGCAAAAATGGAATGACGTGTTGGCTCTTCTCAATAGTAGTTATAACGGAGGATATGAATTTGCGTCATACCAGTGGTATAAGAATAATCAGCTTATGAGTGGTGAGACGCGATCGTATCTGTATGTGAAGGATGGAACTTTGGATACAAATGCCGAGTATAAAGCCAAAGTGACACGTGTTAGCGATGGTGTGGCGCTGTTTACATGCCCGGTAATTCCTGTTGTAAAATCGGATGTGGCGGTGTTTCCTACAGAGTTTTCGGCTGCAACCAACGTGACGATCCGAACAACAGCTCCGGGGTCGGCCGTTCTGATGAAGTCTTCGGGAATCAGACTGAAACAACAGACTCTGCAGCGTGGCGACAATAGCATGTTTGTGGCGGTCCCGTCCGGAAATTATGTGCTGGTTATTACAAATGAACAGGGTGATGTGAAAAGACAGGTGCTGATTGTAAAATGAGGGGTTGAATATGACTGAAATGAGGTTTTTTTTGCTTTCTGTGGCGTTGTTGTGTACTGTATCCATGTTTGCTCAACGTGAAATAAACGAGAGCCATTTGCTGTTGTCGGGATTGAGTGGGTATTGTCAGATTAAAAACGGGGCGACGATTTCGAACGAGAAAGGCAATGTGGG
>CAZFTY010000421.1:0-2559 GCA_964521835.1 uncultured Microbacter sp. | reverse complement strand
GGTTCGTCGTTTTTGCGAATCAGTTTCTCCACGACATCACTGTCGACACGCACAAAACGGCTCTTTTCGAACTTTTGTTCCAACTGACCCACCCAGTGGATATCGAGCTGTCCGTCCATCAACAGCACGTCATAGCCCCTGTCGCGTGCAGCCTGAATGTAGCTGTGTTGTTCAACGGCATCGCTGGCATACAGGTAGATGAGGTTCCCCTCTTTGTCGGTTTGGTTCTCTTTGATGAGTGTTTTGTACTCCTCGAAAGTAAAGAATTTGTTCTCTGTGTTTTTGAAGAGAACGAATTTTTCGGCGCGTTCGTAGAATTTCTCATCCGAAAGCATTCCGTAGATGATAAACAACCGCAGACTATCCCATTTTTCTTCAAATTGAGCACGGTCGTTTTTGAAGATCTCCTGCAAGCGATCGGCCACCTTTTTGGTGATGTGACTCGAAATTTTCTTCACGTTGCCATCGCTTTGCAGATAGCTACGCGATACGTTCAGCGGAATATCGGGCGAGTCGATCACGCCATGCAGCAAAGTAAGAAACTCAGGAACGATACCTTCTACCGAGTCGGTTACAAATACCTGATTGCAATAAAGTTGTATTTTGTTTCGTTGTAGTTCGATGTTGTTTTTTACCTTCGGAAAGTAGAGAATACCGGTCAGGTTGAATGGATAATCGACGTTGAGGTGGATGTGGAAGAGCGGATCTTCCGACATCGGATAAAGCGTCTGGTAGAATTTAGTGTAGTCTTCCTCTTTCAGATCCGACGGTTTTTTTGTCCATGCAGGAGCCACGTCGTTGATGATATCATCTTCTTCGGTCTCAACCTCCTTGCCATCTTTCCACTCTTTCTTTTTGCCAAAAGCGATGGGAACAGGCAAGAATTTGCAATATTTGGTCAGCAATCCTTTGATTTTTGCCTCTTCCAGAAAATCCTCGTTATCGTCATCGATATGAAGCACGATGTCAGTACCGCGGCCTTTCATTTCAATCTCTTCCAGCACATATTCGGGATCACCTTTGCACGACCAGTGAGCTGCTTTAGCACCCTCTTTGTGCGACAAGGTATAAATTTCCACCTCTTTGGAAACCATGAAAGCCGAATAAAATCCGAGACCGAAGTGCCCGATAATAGCGTTAGCGTCATCTTTGTATTTGTCGAGGAACTCTTCCGCACCCGAGAAAGCAATCTGGTTGATATATTTATCAATCTCTTCGGTGGTCATCCCGATACCGCGGTCGCTCACCGTGATGGTTTTCTTCTGTTTATCTACACTGACAGTTACTTTCAAATCGCCCAGTTCTCCTTTGAATTCGCCAACAGAAGCGAGGGTTTTCAATTTTTGGGTGGCATCAACAGCATTCGATACCAATTCGCGCAGAAAAATTTCATGATCGCTGTACAAAAACTTCTTGATTACCGGAAAAATATTATCCGATGTTACTCCGATGTTTCCTTTCATAAAGCACTAATTTTTTATATGGTTGGATTATTTATTGCAATAAGGTGACGCTTCGGTCAGGCAGTCGGCAACTGATTATCAAAAAAAGTGCCAGCAAGAATACTCTGACAAAATGACAAATCGGTTTTCGTTCGTTTTTTTATGCAACAACAGAATTACGAACCACAAGGAGGGAAGATGGTTTTGTTTGATTATCGGCTCAATTGCGTTGCCAATGGTTTTTGTTCATTGGGTATTATCATGTAACTTTGTAACGTTAGGGGTAACCATCAATTTCCAAATAATTATGACTGTAAAAATTGCATTTTTCGATGCCAAGCCTTATGACGAAACTTCTTTTAATGAAGTAAACGGTCAGTTTGGCTATACTATTAAATACCATAAAGAGCATCTGAGTATCGACAATGTTGCGCTTACGAAAGGAGCAGATGTTGTCTGTATTTTTGTAAATGCTGTGGTAGATGCAGCTGTGATTGATGAATTAGTGAATAATGGGGTGAAGCTTATCGCCCTCCGGTGCGCGGGGTTCAATAATGTCGACCTGAATGCTGCTAAAGGCCGTATCAAGGTTGTGCGTGTGCCGGCTTATTCTCCTCATGCTGTAGCTGAACACACGTTGGCGCTTATGCTTACGCTGAACCGAAAAATACACAAAGCGTATAACCGGACCCGGGAAGGTAATTTTGCCCTGAATGGATTAATGGGGTTCGATATGTTTGGTAAAACGGCGGGAATCATCGGTACGGGTAAAATTGCTAAGATTTTAATAGAAATTCTTCGGAGCATGGGACTTAACATTCTTGCCTACGACCTTTATCCCGACAAAGCGTTCGCTGAGAAAAATGGCGTTAAATATGTGTCTCTGGATGAACTCTATAGCAATGCTGACATTATTTCGTTGCATTGCCCCCTCAATAAAGAGACAGAATATATCATCAACAAACACTCCATCAGCAAAATGAAAAATGGAGTGGTGATTATCAATACGGGACGTGGTAAGCTGATTAACACTCACGATTTGATACAAGGCCTGAAAAACAAAAAGATCGGCGCCGCCGGATTAGATGTTTATGAAGAAGAAAGCCATTACTTTTAC
>CAZFTY010000420.1:0-2585 GCA_964521835.1 uncultured Microbacter sp. | reverse complement strand
CCTTATGTAAGACAATCAAATAATCAGTCAATGAAGTTTATCCGTATAGTCACACTTGCCCTGCTGGTAAGTAGTACGCTGCATATTTCAGCCTCGAAAAAGAATGTGTACAAGCATTTTGAAGAGGTTACACCAACCGATTTACAATTCAACTATTTTTTCGATGATGCGTTGCGTGAGCGACTATCCGGTCATTACGATGCTGCAATCGATCTGCTGAATGCGTGTAACCGTATTAAGCCCGACGATGGAACGGTAATGTATGAATTGTCGAAAATATATGGAACGACAAAACAGACGGCCAAATCTATAGCCTGCCTTGAAAAAGCATCCGTATCGCAGCCTGAAAATGTGTGGTTCAAGATGGCTATGGCAGAGCAGTATCTGGCTTCGCAGCAGGTGGATAAAGCAGTGGAGATGTATAATGCCATTGTTAAAATTGATCCGGAGAATGACGATGCCCTGATGATGCTTATCAATATTTATTCGCAATCGGAAAAATATAACGAGGCGATTAGCGCATTGAATCAACTGGAGAAAGTACAGGGTATGAATCAGGACATTACGATGGAAAAGGCACGCCTCTATTTTATGCAAAATCAGAATAAAAAAGGGATTGCCGAAATTGACAAGCTTGTGAAAGCGTATCCGAATGAACCCAAATATCAGGTACTCAGAGGCGATATTTATCTCGACCAGAAAATGAAGCCGGAAGCTCTGGCATGTTATCAGCAGGTGTTGACGAATGATCCAAGTAATGGTGATGCTTTGTATTCTTTGTCGAAATATTATAAAGCTATCGGAGATTCGGTGTCGATGATGACGACGCTCGATCAGATGATGCGTAATAAAAATGTGGATCTGGAACCAAAGATATCGGCATTGAAAGATATGGTAACCCGTCCTTCAGAAATGCAGAAAGTGGAGGGCTATCTGGCCTCTTTACTTGAAATGTACCCCGAAGAGGAGGGTTTGCATAATTACAATTATCTGTTTCTGATGATGAAGCAGAAGATTCCGGCTGCAGAGAACGAATTGAAAATTATGCTCGAGCTGAATCCTCAGAACAAACTGACATGGACAAGAATGGTCGATATTAAGATAAAGCAGGAAAACTTTTCGTCAATCGATTCTCTTTGCACCAAAGCATTGGAATATTTTGCCGATGATGTCGATTTCTGTTTTTACAAAGCAATTGCACAGTTTCAACTGGGTAAATACAGGGAGACGGTTACCAGCTGTAATAAAGCCCTTCAACTGGTGCCCGATGAAAATATTGTGATGCGATCGCAGATCTATACTCAGTTGGGAGATTCGTACTACAAATTGGGATTGAAAGATTCTACCTATCAGGCATATACCCAGTCGCTGAAATATCAACCCAATAACATCGGTACGTTGAACAATTATGCGTACTATTTATCGCTTGATAAACGGGAATTGCCGAAGGCCGAGAACATGAGTGCCAAGACTGTGGCAGCCGAACCTACCAATGCCACTTATCTCGATACATATGCCTGGATCTTTTTTGTTCAGGCAAAATATTCGCTTGCCAAAATATACGAAAAGCAGGCAATCGAAAATGGTGGCGATAAAAGTCCCGAGGTGCTTGAGCATTACGGCGATATTCTGTTCATGTCAGGAGAAAAACAGGAGGCTGTCGAGTGGTGGCAAAAAGCGGTCAAAGCAGGAGGAGAGTCACCGTTGTTGAAGAAAAAAGTCGAAACGAAAAGTTATCTGGAGAAATAAATTATTCCTTCAGAAACAGGAGTCTCTGTTATCAACCCTCTTTCCAGAAATGGGAGTGGTGTTTTAGTGCGGATCTCACGAATACGGCAGGGTCGAATCCTCTCAAACGGGCATATTCAGCCGCAATAAACTCAATGAGCGATTTATCCATGTGGAATCGGCGAAAGCAACGAACAGCCATTTCCCTGGTTACAGAACCAAATTTCATTCGGTTGATATCCAGTATTGTAAATGTGAATGTGCCATTTGAGTCCTCAAATAATATATTGCCCGGAGAGTAATCGACCGGATAGACTCCCTGTTTGTGCATAGATGCGGTATAAGTTGCTAACGCTTTCAAAAAATCTTCATTCCCTTCTATTTTATAATCACTTAACTCCCGCAGTATGTGAGATTCGGGCGAAAATAGCGAGATAAAATAGGAGTCGGTCATCAATAACCCATGGTATTGTTCGATATATGCAACGGGTACAGGGGTGTTAATCCCTTTGCTTAGTAGTAGAAACGCATAGCGGTATGCTCTTTGAGCCTTGCTCTGCCGGAGGGTACCATAAGCTATCTGATTGATAATATGAGGCCGCTTGTACTTTTTGACAGTAAAAGTTTGATTGTCGATGTCAAAATTCTTAATCTCATTTCGAGCCTTGTAAATAGTAGTTCCCTGCGATTGAAAATTTTGCGAAATCGTATTTATAAAACTACTGATATGCTGATAATCTGGCGAAATGGTTATAACAGTCTTCATATTTTTATTCGGAAATGCGAACAAAGATACTATTTTTAGCTTATTGAGTGTGCGGTGTTTTGTGGAAATAGAATTAAATTGTTAATATGTT
>CAZFTY010000419.1:0-2594 GCA_964521835.1 uncultured Microbacter sp. | reverse complement strand
CATGCTGGGGCATCAGTTCGGTGAAAAGAAGAGCGCTGGCTCCTTTTACCTGATAATCGGGGCGGACAGCCATCAAATAGAGGTCGATGACGTCTGATTTTCCCTTCAGGGCTTTCAGCAGGTGAATCCATCCGAACGGAAATATTTTACCCTTAATCTTTTGAAGCGCTTTGGTCATGCTCGGCATCGATATTCCCACCGCAACAACTTCGTCCAGTTCGTTGAGTATAACGCTGATCAGATCGAGCCGGGCAAAGGTGAGGTAAAATTTGATATAGAAATTCATTTGGGCTTTCGAGAGGGTAGAAAAGCCGTACAAATCTTTATAGCAAGTATTTAGAAGGTCAAACATTTTAACCCCGTATTTGCTTGCCATCTCTTTGGTTGACGTAAAATGGGCTGTGGTTAACTTATGCTTTGTTTTTACAATCTCGCCTATACGAAAATATTTTTCGGGGAAGACCGAGGGTATAGTCACGTTATACTCTTTCCAATCCACATCTTTGGCAAATCCAAGGGCTTCCATGTGTTCCGGGTAGTAGGGAAAATTGTAGTTGGTGGCCATCGTTCCCATTTTGTCGAACCCCCAAACAAGCATCCCTTCCCGGTCGAAATCGGTAAACCCGGCAGGCCCCTGAATAACATCCATACCCCGATCCAATGCCCATTTTTCGGCAGTCGCGAGCAGTGCCCGTGTTACTTCAATGTCGTCGATCATGTCGAGCCAACCGAAGCGGGCATGTTTATACTGCCATTTTTCGTTGGCGTTGTGGTTTATGATGGCCGCCACGCGACCGACCATCTGTCCGTCACGGAAAGCCATGAAATAGGCCGCATCACATACGTCAAACGACGGGTTCTTCTCTTTCGATAGTACCGTCATGTCGTCCATCAGTAAGGGAGGAGCTGCATACGGATGATCCGAATACATCTTGATTCCAAACATCACGAATTTTTTCAGCTCTCTTTTATTGGTTACCTCTTTTATAATGATTGACATAAGCTATCTTGGTTAGAAAACGGGAGCAAAGATACAAAAAATATAAAATCCCGTAATGCTACGTAAAAAAACAAACCGGCCCTGTCGTAACGATCAGAGTCGGTTTGAATTATCCGATAATATGCTATTAATTATTTTCCGGACGGAGCTTGCGAACAACTGCACCGGCACGCCACATTTCGCTTTCGCGAAGTGCTTTCAGCTCTTCGTTAAGTTTCTCGCGGTAGTCAACCTTCGAGTTGGTATCGATAGAGCGCTGTGCTTCGTTACCACATGCAACTTCGGAGTATAATTTCTGAAATACAGGTTTTGTTGCATCGTGGAAGGGGCCCATCCAGTCCAAAGCACCACGTTGAGCGGTGGTAGAACAGTTGGCATACATCCAGTCCATACCATTTTCGGCAAAGAGAGGCATCAACGATTGTGTAAGTTCTTCAACTGTTTCGTTGAAAGCTTCGGAAGGAGTGTGTCCGTTTTCGCGAAGTGTTTCGTATTGAGCCAACAACAGACCCTGAATAGCTCCCATCAACGTTCCGCGTTCGCCGGTAAGATCGGAATATACTTCACGTTTGAAAGTTGTTTCAAACAGGTAACCCGAACCGACACCGATACCCAGTGCGATGACACGGTCTTTTGCTTTGCCGGTAGCATCCTGGAATACAGCGTAAGAAGAGTTCAACCCGCGTCCCTGAAGGAACATGCGACGAAGAGAGGTACCCGAACCTTTCGGTGCAACCAAAATAACATCTACATCAGCCGGAGGAATAATTCCTGTGCGTTCTTTATAGGTGATGCCGAAACCGTGTGAAAAATAGAGGGCTTTACCGGCAGTAAGATGCGGTTTAATGCGCGGCCAAACAGCGATCTGAGCTGCATCCGATAATAAATATTGAATTATAGTTGCGCGTTGGCAAGCTTCTTCTATTTCGAAAAGTGTTTTGCCCGGCACCCAACCATCGGCAATGGCTTTATCCCATGTCTTTGATTCTTTACGTTGGCCAACAATGACATTGAAACCATTGTCGCGCAAGTTCAGTCCTTGTCCGGGGCCTTGTACTCCATAACCGATGATGGCGATTACTTCGTCTTTCAATACCTCTTTCGCCTTTTTCAAAGGAAATTCATCGCGGGTCATAACGTTTTCGTCAACCCCGCCAAAATTCATTACTGCCATTTTATTTGTATTTAATTGAAATTATGGTTCTTATATCAAAAAGACGGCTATTGCCACACCAGTTTCATCCGGCATATCCCATCGCCATCGGTTTTTTTTATCTCAAAAAACGAGAGCTCTTCCTGCTGCTTACAAAAAACAGCTATTTTATTCCCGTAAAAAACCTCATGAATAAAGTTCAGTTCGCATCGCTTAATGGCATGTTGCTGATGCCAGTCGAGTGAAAAGCAGTCAAGCATCCATTCCACGTACTTCATGCTGTTTGCGTGCCGGTTGAAATCGATATCACTATACGCAACTTCATGCTGTTTCACCATCTCCTCTTCCACCGGTGGCAAATGCTTCGGTTTTTCTACAATCGACGGGATTCCAGAAGCCACCTCATTCAGTCCGCCAACCAGTTGAAGATCAACTGCCCTG
>CAZFTY010000418.1:0-2601 GCA_964521835.1 uncultured Microbacter sp. | reverse complement strand
TTCCATTCAATTAAATAGTTGTTCATAAAGAGTAAATCCGGCGGGTTCAAGCGGGCCCAACTATAAAAACCGCACGGCAACATGCATGTTAACTCTTTTTGTTTATTCTGTTAGTCGTATAAACGGCTGCAATATTACATCTTTTTTGAAAAAAATCTGGTATTGAGTTTCATTATCTTTCTCTCTTACTGCAAAAAACGACAGACGCTTACACAAGCAAAATCACATTATCCCCTGTAAATGACCTTATCAGCTTTTCAATCCCGAAAAAAAGCGTTACTTTTGCATTCACATTGGTTCGCCTGTTGCATCCGCAAAAGGCGATTAAAAGGGAATCAGGTGAAAGTCCTGAACAGTCCCGCTGCTGTAAGCTCTTTACAACGTTTCGCATCATACTATTTGCCACTGTAAAACAGTGAACAGTAAACAGTGAACAGTTAGAAATAGATAACAACTGGCAACTGATAACTGATAACTGAAAACGGGAAGGCTTTCGAAACGGGAGCAAGTCAGAAGACCTGCCATGCAACATAATACCAGGAATCCCGGGGATTGGATGATTGAAAGACTACATATCTGTTTTCTAAAAGATTTTTCGACTATACCGAATTATTCCGTGTACGCGTATATTTGTCTGCTATTTGCACAATATTATAGCCGTGCTATTGCTCCCGGAATCTCATTTTCGTCCGGTCATTGGTAATGAGTGTTCGAAAATGTTCCTGCTTAAACAAGATGGAATATGAACCTGTGATGTCACTGAAGAGAATTCGGGCGCATCGCGATTAACAGTTTTGTGAATGGATCAAGTAAAATTTGTCGCCGAATATGCCGCTCACCTGATGGGTTGTGGCATACATACCTCGCGGGTAATACGCAATACCAAGCGGATAGGCGATGCGCTGAATTTCGATGTCAATATCAGTGTGTTTCAAAAGAGTATCATTCTGACGATACAAAAAAACGAGACACAGCAAATTTTCAGCGAAGTGGTGGAAATTCCGGCACTGCCCATCAATTTCGAGCACAACTCCGAACTCAGTGGTCTGAGTTGGGAAGCCGTGGATAGGAAACTCTCCTTCGAGGAGATAAAAGAAAAGTTCGAGCGTATCGTTTCGGCTCCACGCATGAATCAGTGGTTAGTTTTACTGCTGGTAGGACTTGCCAACGCCTCCTTCTGCCGTCTCTTCGGTGGCGACTGGCTATCGATGCTGATTGTCTGCATCGCCACATTTACGGGATTCTACGCCCGAATGTTTATGCAAGCACGGAAAATAAACCATTACATCATCTTTATCGTTTCGGCTTTCATCGCCTCCATGATTTCGTCCACGGCTTTGTTGTTCGACACCACGTCGGAAATTGCGCTGGCAACCAGTGTTCTATACCTTATTCCGGGAGTTCCACTCATTAACGGTGTAATCGACATTTTAGAAGGACATACCCTTACCGGTATCAGCCGGCTTACGAATGCTCTGTTGCTGATTATCTGTATCGCTATCGGCCTCTCATTTACACTATTCCTCTTTACAAATCGCTTGGTATGATAATATTCGATATACTCTCCGACGGATTATTCGGTGCCATTGCAGCCATCGGTTTCGGCGCCATCTCCAATCCCCCGAAACGGGCTTTTAAGTTTATTGCCTTGCTGGGCGCTATCGGCCATGCCTGCCGCTTTTGCCTGATGACCTACCTGCATGTCGACATTGCATCCGCCTCTTTAATCAGCGGGCTGATTATCGGCTTTGGCAGTCTTTGGCTCGGCAAGCCCATCTATTGCCCTACCACCGTAATTTTTATTCCGGCCCTATTGCCAATGATTCCGGGAAAATATGCCTACAACACCATCTTTTCGCAAATCATGTTTCTGCAAAACATGAATCAGCCCGACTTAAAAGTGAAGTATATGGAGCTATTTTTCTCAAACGGAATCGTTACCTTTACAGTCATTTTCTTGCTGGCTATCGGAGCAACGTTGCCGATGTTTATTTTCCATACCCGCTCGCATTCGTTGACCCGACGGCTATACGACAAACATCCCCTCCTGAAATAAACGATAACGTTATTGATATAGAGACAAATCATGAAAACAAAACAAAGTTTAGAGACCATTTGCATACAGGGCGGATGGCAACCGAAAAAAGGAGAACCCCGCGTCCTGCCTATCTATCAGAGTACCACATTCAAATACGACACCAGCGAACAGATGGGAAAATTGTTCGATCTGGAAGAGAGCGGCTATTTCTATACCCGCCTGCAAAACCCCACCAACGACGCGGTAGCCGCTAAAATTGCAGCACTCGAAGGTGGCGTAGGTGCTATGCTCACCGCATCGGGACAAGCGGCCAACTTTTATGCCATCTTCAACATCTGCTCAGCCGGTGACCATTTTGTAAGTACTACCGCTATCTACGGCGGCACTTTCAATTTGTTTGCCGTCACCATGAAAAAATTGGGAATCGAAGTAACCTTTGTCGATCAGGATGCTTCCGAAGAGGAGATCAAGGCTGCATTCCGACCCAATACCAGAGCATTGTTTGCCGAAACCATTGCCAACCCGGGACTCACGGTGCTTGACATCGAAAAGGTGGAAAGAAT
>CAZFTY010000417.1:0-2620 GCA_964521835.1 uncultured Microbacter sp. | reverse complement strand
CTTTCTGCGAGAGAGTTACGTCAAATTCGGGAGCAACGGCCATATCGAACATAAACTCAAAATCTTCCTGTGTATCGAAATCAATTGGTTTCTGATCAGTTTCGTTGGGAAGCAATTCACCTAAAACATTGACGTTGTTTTCTTTCAGGTAGTTGTTTATCGCATCGCTCATTACCTTGTTTACCTCTTCGGCCAAGATGGATTTGCCATACATCTTTTTCAATAAACCGACGGGTACCATGCCCGGACGAAATCCCGGAACATTTGCTTTGCGTTTGTACTCTTTCAGGGTTTTTTCCACCTTCTCGGCGTAATCAGCCTTGCTGACCTGCACGGTCACTGTTGCATTTACTGCATCAATATCATTTCTGACGATATTCATAAAACTAATGTTGAATTATTTTGAGCGATAAAAGACCACTCGTATATGCTTTTAAGATTCTTTTCCGTCGTATGCCCAGATAATATAGGCGGCTCCCCAACAGAAACCGGCACCAAAAGTAGCCAGGACGATTTTGTCGCCTTTGCGCAGTTTAGGTTCCCATTCGTTGAGACACAATGGTAAAGTTGCCGAGGTAGTATTGCCATATTTTTCAATATTGACCATCACTTTCTCTTTATCAACGCCCATACGGTTGGCAACGGCATCGATAATACGCAGATTTGCCTGATGAGGTACTACCCATGCAATATCATCGTGGTTCAGGTGGTTGCGTTCCATTATTTCAACAGATACGTCGGCCATTTTGCTCACCGCATGTTTGAATACGACTTGTCCTTCCTGATAAATATAGTGTTCTTTGTTGTCGATTGTTTCGTGAGTGGGGGGAATAGCCGATCCTCCAGCTTTCAGGTGGAGATGTGGGTATCCGATGCCGTCGGAATATAATTTACTGTCGATAAATCCGATCTCTTCTTCTGTCGGTTCAATCAGTACCGCGCCAGCGCCATCACCGAAGATAGGAGCTGTTTTGCGATCTGTGTAATCTACAAATGATGACATTTTATCGGCGCCTACCAAAATTACTTTTTTGTATCGGCCCGATTCAACTAATGCGGAAGCGCTTGTTAATCCGAATGTGAAACTTGAACAAGCCGCATTCAGGTCAAAGGTGTACGCGTTTTTAATACCTGCCCGTTCGGCGGTTAATACCGCTGTACAAGGAAACATGTGGTCGGGAGTAACTGTGGCACAGATTAGTGCATCAATATCTTCCGGGTTGGTATTGGTCTTTTTAAGCAATTGTTTAACGGCCTTAGCTGCCATATAGGATGTACCGAGTCCTTCTTCTTTCAGGATGTGACGTTCTTTTACGCCAATTCGGGTCATTATCCATTCGTCTGAGGTGTCCATCATTTGCGACAACTCATCGTTGGTCAGAATATAGTCGGGAACGTAGGCTCCCATACCGGTTATTTTTGCATGTATTTTTTTCATTTGGTTTGAAGTTAGTGAAAAAAATTCGCCCTAAAAACAGCATTGTTTTAGGGCAAATTCTTTTTTTGTCTGCACAATGACAAACGACAAATTAAACGGTAGCCAGTTTTTCAATAGCCAATTTGCCGCGATAGTAACCGCAAGCGCCGCACACTGTATGATAAATGTGCATAGCACCACAGTTGGAGCAAACGGCTAAAGTCGGAGCAACGGCTTTGTCGTGAGTACGTCTTTTTGCTGTGCGTTGTTTCGAATGTTTTCTTTTAGGATGTGCCATTTTCTAAATATTTTAATCGTTATCGAATATTTCTTTCAACTTGTCCCAGCGGGGATCATTGCCGCTTTCTTCGTTGTCAGTTAAATTTTCACTCTCGTCCAGACTTTCGTCTTCATCTTCGTTGTCCCTCGTTTTATGCTTGCGAAGTTTCATCGTCATCGCCTTGTTGCATTTACCGGTGGCGTGTACATGTTTAATTGGTATCGAAAGGGCAATAAATTCGTACAAAAACCAGGAGATATTTATCTCGCCTTCATCTTCCGGAACAATTACCACTTCGTCTTCGTCGGAAAAATCTTTGCCAAGCTTCACGCAAAGTTTTTCTTTGCAAGAAATGGGCTGCTCCATATCGTCTAAACAACGATCGCATGAAAGAACTATGTTTCCTTCCAAATTGAACGCGATTTCAAAAGCATTGCCGGTTTTCTTGACGGTAACCAGAGCTTGTATGTCACCTTTGCGGACTTCAGGACTGTCTATCTTTGTAAAATAGTCATTATTAAGCCGGTATTCAAACGTATGATTACCTGTGCTCAATGACTTTAATGGTATGATATAAGCGTCGAATTTTCCCACTACAGAGTTGACATTAAAAACCGTGCAAAGGTACGAAAAAAAAATTGCGATACAATCACCTCCATTCTTTTTTTGTTTTTACCCTTTTCTTTTAACGAATAGACAATGCAAAAACGGTAAAAAACCAGTTGTGGTTATTGTTTGGTTAAAATTAAATATTAAATAAGGTTAAACAAGGAGAATTCGTATTGTTTATTTAAAAACCTACCATATCTTTGCGGTGTATCAATGCAATAATACACCGAAACAGTATGGCCTATTTAAACTATTCTGTTGTATGGTGTTGAGAAATTGGCGTTCGGATTGAGTGAGATTGTGAAGGTCTAAAT
>CAZFTY010000416.1:0-2624 GCA_964521835.1 uncultured Microbacter sp. | reverse complement strand
GGCACCGTTCCAATCGGAACATTTGATACCGAAATGGTTATTAGCCTCAGTGGCCAACGGACTTTTGCCCGCGCGTGACTCCAGCAATCCCTGAGCCAGCGTAATGCTTGCGGGAATGCCATATTTCTTTTGTTCCGAGATAGCAACGGATTTGTATTTTTTGATGTATGCCTCAAAATCGGGCTGACGCTGTTGTGCTGCAAGGCAAAGTGATACCAAGCTTGATAATACTAATGTGGTTAGGATCTTCTTCATGAATGTTGATCTTTTTGATGTAGAATTATTTTGTATTGGTTATTTTTGAATTTTCCATGAGCCATCCTGATAAACGATACGGATCACGTCGTCTTTTAATAAAGGCTTCAGCTGTTTGAAATCTGCTTCGGATAAAAAGGATTCCGCATTACAATTAGCCGAAATATCGGTTGTTCCCGGTTGGAAAGAGTATCGAACAAACAGAGGCGTTAACAGACGATTGGCTGTGGCCTGGTCCTCTTCCGATAACCCGTTTGCATAAAAGTCGGATGCTGAAAGTGTTGGGATCTGCATCTCGATCGGCTTCCAGTCTAATGAATAAAAAGAGACTGTGGAGTAGCAAGCAGGCGCACATACTGTGAAGATAACGCCGATAAACGGATTCGCATTGGTGCCCAGAATTTGCAGCTCCATATTCCCTTTTCGGGAAGTATTGATTGAAAGATGTTTTGTGGCTTCGCTGTAATCGATTATTTTGCAATACCCATTCATGTTGTTCCCGATCGAATCCACTTTTTTGTCCGTAAAATAGGCAAACAGATCTTTGCGTTGCGACTGGTCGAGCCAAAGAAGATTATCGGGCATCGACTGGAACAATTTTTCAACGGATTCCTGAGCTGCGGCTGATAGAATAGACAATGCGCTGAAAGCTATTAGAAGTGCCTGTTTGTACATATGCTTGTTGTTTGTATTATTTCTGTTTGTTCTTTTTCTTGCGAAAAATGGCTTTGAACGATTGCCAATAGTCTTTTATCAACTCTTTGAAACTATTGAAATTTTCGGTGTAGCTGACTCCTAATCCTTGTGTGTAAGGGGACGGATTGAGCTGCTTGTAATCGTTGGTGCGGTTGTATCCGCGCACACGCCATTTTCCATTGTTCGATAAAATATATTGAATATCAACATCGCCGATGAATTTACTGGTCGAGAAATTGTCATTCCGGTATCCGACATTTCCGTTGATGACCCAACGGTTGTTCTGGTACATGATGTTGGCCTCGTAGTCGGTGCCGGTATATTCACCCAGACCCGACTGACGCAGGTTGAACCCGACATTGACTCCGGATATCGCTTGCGACAACCAGCTGCTCAACTGGTTGGATAGGGTAGAGCTTGCGACGGCCATTAGTTCGTTTTGTCCGATAGGATTGGTCGATGTGCGGTAATCCGGATTGTAGAAACGGTTGAAGGCCAGCAACCAGATTATCTGCCGGTTCATCATGTCGTTGGTGGTGATAACACTTTTTACCGCACGTTTTACCTCTTCGCGCGAATTCGGCAGGTCGATATCGAATTTAATATCCGGTTTCGTCAGGTTTCCGGTCAGGTTCAGCAAACACTCGACCGGCACACTTGAGCGTCCGGTACTTTTGAGAATGTCGGCATCCAGATCGGCCAGCGAAGCGTTCATTTGGTATCGGGCATTGATATCGATTAAAGCGTTGAATGCATTTCCATTCCACCGTATCACGCTTCCTTTGTCTATTTTAAATTCCCGGCTCAGCGCATTCCAAAAGGTAAACAGGTATTTTCCTTCATTTATTGTGTAACTACCCTGCATTTGCAATTCGGGATTGTGGAGCGTGTATCCTACATTCAGAACTCCTGATCCTACGGCATCGATTTTGTCGCCGGCCTTCGGGTCGATTATCAGATGCAGCTGGGCATCGGGGGTGACATTGAGCGTAGCACTAATGATAGTGGGCGAACTGTCGCCCGATTTGATGTGTGGCGTGACGGCAACGGTTGCGTTTCGTTTCTTTTTGACTACGTAGTCGATAAATGAATTGTCGACGGCACTGGCAGCCGATCCGACCGATATATAAACATTCGTTTTAGGCTTTGATGTGGCATTAATGGTGATGTTGGTTCCTTTGTTGTCGCCTGTGATGCGCACACTTCCGCTTCCGTATATCCTGCCCCAGAAGTTTTCGCTGTCAGTCTCCTTGGTGTTCATTACCAGCAGGTTATTTGTCGATACCTGTACGTTATATTTCCAGTTTTTCAGATAGGTGTTTGGTGCCGTACACGAAATGATGCCGGTGTTGTTCTCCGCATCGTGCAGCACTACGTTTGTGAGGATGATGGCCTCTTTGCGCAGGTGGATAGAGTCATTGAACGTGTAAGTGGTATTGAGCGATCCGATTCCGGCCTGTCCGTTTTCAATTTTCACATCTCCATCGAACCATACATTCCCTTTTGCCAGAAACATGCCCATGTTTCCCGAAGCTGTACCTTTCGGGTTGGACAGGAAGGAGTTTAAGTATGGATTCAGGAAGTCGATGGGTAGATGGCGGGCAAACCCGAATAGTGCCATGGAGTCTTTCTCTACATAAAAGCCCCCTTTCATTAAGGCTACCGTATCTTTC
>CAZFTY010000415.1:0-2626 GCA_964521835.1 uncultured Microbacter sp. | reverse complement strand
CTTCATCTTCCTTGCTATTTAGATTATTTTCTATCCAATCATTTAGCTTATAGCTGCGTTTATTGCTGATAAGACAAGTAAATTTCTCTTTACCATTCCGGGTGTCGCACTCGCATAGGCCACCTCGGTTGGGTATTGTGTCGAAAAACAAGCGAATGTAAATGCCGGGTTCTTTGAGATAAACTTTTCCGAAAGTGGAGTCCCAATCGGCACGTTTTTCAAACTGCCATGTATCAGGAACTTTGACTGCGGCAAAGAACTCTTCCGGGGTTTCCTCTTTTTGAGGTTTAGTCCTTTTTATAGTCATAAACGAAACTGCCAAAAAAAAACAGTGTAAACACCGCAATGATGACCTCAAACATAGCCCACATAGCCCATTTGTCACCATCAATGCGCAAAGGCATGTATTTAAACAAAAAGAAGCAGCCTACCATTAGGCAAATACCTACAATAGCGGCAATAATAGCACAGGTAATACTTGTTTTTTTCATTCTAAACAGGTTTTAATGTGTGATTAAAGTTGTGGAGCCGGAAGGAATCGAACCCTCATTCAATCCGTCATTGACGGCTCCGGGTTCCGGTAGACATTTCACAACGGCAACCGGATGAGTTCAAAAAATCAAAAAAAAGAAATTGGTTAGTGTAAAGCGCTACGTGAAATAAAACGTCTTGCCGCTTCCGGCACCGAACTTTTGCTGCTTTATGGTTGCTAAAAAGGGGTATTCGTTTTTCGGAATTCTATCCAATGCCTCCTTAATTGGGGTCGCATTTGTAAAAAACTTACTTTCAACATTTTCGTATCTTATTTTTACGATATACCGGCCTTCGCCGTGTTTTGTTTTTACGTTTGCTTCAAAGTCGAGTACTTCAATTTCTACATTTAACACATCCTGAATTGATACTACCTGAACATTGAAGATATGTTTGTCTTCCATAGGCTTCACGCCTAATTCAGAGAACTTTTTCATGCAATACTTTTTTGAGTAGATGTCTGGAATTACAATGCGATGCCCAACCAAGCCACGGGGCTATCTGCATTTTATAACTCTGAGCATCAATATCTTGTTTATTCAGTTTTGCAGCCTTTCTGCAAAGCCGTTTTTTGATTGTTTTGCGCATTAAAATGTGCGTATGAAAGAAGACATAACCGACAAAGTCAATACCCCGTTTGTCAACCGGAAATACCTGATAGTTTCCCTTTATTTGAAGTTTAAGGCGGTCGGTTAAGTAATTGTCTATATCTTTCAAAAGAGCGTGTAAATAGGGCTTATTTGAGGCCAGAATAACAATGTCGTCTGCGTACCGATAGTAGTATTTCACTTGCTGTTCTTCTTTCAACCAGTGGTCGAAGTATGTCAAATAGAGATTGGCGAAAAACTGGGATAAATAATTACCGATCGGAACGCCAGGCGCGCTGTCTATAATCTCATCGAGCAACGTCAAAAGTCTTGCGTCCTTAATCTTCTTTCGGATTATCACTTTCAACACTTCGTGATCTATCGACGGGTAAAACTTCCGAATATCCAGTTTTAAGCAATACTGCGTGTTCTGAACGTCGTTTAAATCCTGTTTAATCGCTGTCAAAACAGCATGTATTCCTTTGCCTTTGATGCAAGAATAAGTATGAGAAATAAACACCGATACCCAAATTGGCTCTAAGATGTTCATGATAGCGTGATGGACTATCCGATCCCGGAACGGCAACCGGTAAACCTCACGTTCTTTTGGGTCATAAATCATAAAAACACCGTATTCGGACGTTCTGTAAGTACCGGTTATCAGTTCGGAATGCAATTTCTCAATGTTGCCTTTCAAATCCTTTTCAAAGAGCTTTACTCCGTATTTCCGGGCTTTTCGTTTCCGGGCTTTCTCATAAGCCCGATACAAATTGTCTATATCAACAACCTGATCAAATAAATTCGTTAATCGTTTCATGCTTTGCTTTTCAAAAGGCGTCTTCGGGTTGCCCCTACCAACGCCTTTCAAATATGTTATGTTCCGCCAAGTGGCGAGGCCCTTGTCTCATGTAAGCATAGGTGGACGGCGTTACCTGCATTCGCATTCGAGTAGTTGTAATTCGAATCGTTGAAGACGAACCCCGACGGGGAAAACCCCTTAAGACAAGCAGCCGTTTCGATTAATCGTTGATAATTATTTTGTACAGGTCGATGAAAGTGCGACCCGCGTACGAAGACCGCTTTTCGTCCTTAAAGCAAAGGCGGACGGCGTAACCCGCATATGCATACGAGTCGTAGTAAAGCGAAACGTGGAAGACGAACCCCGACGGGGAAAAGTAAAAATAGGGCATCCATTTTTCTTGGCTTCTATTCTCCCATGATAACTCTTCACCTTCGTTTAAGGCTTTAGTAATCGTTTCAAGTTTGCGACGTGCAATTTCTGCATCGGTAAGACCGGCAGCTTTCAGTTCCTCTACATTGATTGGTTGAATACCCAATTCGGTACAAGCGTCTTCGTATGATCCGACGCGTTCAAATACAGTTGTTTCTTGTGTCATGATGTTTATTATTGTGCCTTTCGGCGATTAAAGAATAAATCTTCTGTATAAGTCAGTGAAAGTGCGACCCGCGTACGAAGACCGCTTTTCGTCCTTAAAGCAAAGGCGGAC
>CAZFTY010000414.1:0-2628 GCA_964521835.1 uncultured Microbacter sp. | reverse complement strand
TCCGATTTCTCTGACCACGTTCAATTTTGAGATTGTAGCTCCGGTAAGTTCGTCTTCATATCCCGGATAGCAAATTGCCTCTTTGCCGTTTAGTAGATTCAGGTGACCCAACACTTTTGGTGCGGCACAAATGGCTGCTATCAATTTATTGTTGTTGAATTGAGTTTTCAATAATTGACCCAACGCTGCGTGGTTCTGCAAATTCTGAGCTCCGGGCATTCCTCCCGGCAGAATCAATAATTCACTGTCATTGAAAGAGAGTTCTTCAAACAAAGCATCAGTAACGATTTTAATGCCATGAGATCCGGTTACTATGGCCTCTCCGGTAACAGAAACAGTGGTAACCGCAACATCACCCCGTCTCAGAACATCAATCGTGGAAATGGCTTCAATTTCCTCAAAACCATTGGCTAAGAAAATAAATACGCTATTTCTATTTAACATAATAAATTGCTATTTAAGTATGAAACGATATGTGATAGTTCCGATGGCTTCGTTGGATCCGGCAGAGAATTTGCTTCGACGTGCCGCTTGTACCGCAGCATCTCTCAACGCTTCACTCGATGTTGTTGCCGAACCGATGGATGCCCGTATCACATTTCCATCTTTATCAACAGTCACATTTACAGTCACTTTACCTTCGTCATTCGAATTGTATGACGGACTGGGTGTTGATGTTACCGTACGTCCGGCAACAGAGGCCATTACGCTACCGGTGCCGCCTACTTTGCCTAAAGGATTTCCTTTGGTACCGTCGCCTTTTTGACCATCACCGCTTCCGTTTCCATGATTGGAGCCGAAAACACTTCCCATTTTACGGGCTTTATCGGCAATGGCAGCATTTTGAACTGCCTGGGCTTTGGCTTGCTGTTGTTTGAGCAAATCCTGCAATATTTTTTTTCTGTTCTCCTCTAATTGTTTGGGAGTCACTTTCTTTATCTCGGTTTTCTTCTTTTCTACCGTTTGTACAGGAGACTCGTTGGCCTGAGAGGCCAGATTTTCATCATTGCTCTCTTGTTTTTTGGTAGTCGACGGAGGAGGAGGTACAACCGAAGTCGGGGGTGCCGGAGAGGCTACTGCTGCCCCTACCCCATCTTCCGAATCTCCGAAATTAATCAATACAGGTTCGGTATAATTATCTTGTATAGAGGCTATTCTGACTAAAAAAAACAAAAGCAGAACAAGTCCCGCAAATGTCGTTGTACCCACAATGCCATATATTTTTGATTTCCTCATATTTACATTGTTACAGATACACCCTACTGCTTTTGTGTGGCTAAAATCATTTTAACGTGCAACTGATGACCGATATCGAGTACCGAGACTAAGTCTTGCAACTGAATGGTTCTATCGGCACGTAAAATAACCGTCGCGTCCGATGTATTGGCAACCATTTGTTGAATGGTAGGTTCTATCTGTTCCAGCGCAATGGGCAGGTCATTCAGGTAGTATTTCAATCCTCCCGGCTCTTCTTTAATCGAGATATTGATTGATTGTTTCGACATTTTTTGAACATTGGCATTGGCCTTCGGTAGCATCAACTGAATAACGGAAGGATTGACCAAAGTAGAAACAATCAAAAAGAAGAGTAGCAGGAAAAACATGATGTCATTCAGGGAAGAGGTATAAACTTCCGGCTGTATTTCCCGTTTACGTTTGATAATCATACGAATAAAAGATTAAAGTCTGATTATTTATTACGCAGTAAATTGAGGAACCGATTGCTCTGACGTTCCATACTGGAGATGATATGGTCGATACGCCCATTGAGAATATGATAGGCCGAAAAGGCAATAATACCCACCAACAGACCTGCAGCAGATGAAATCATCTTCTGGTAAAGTCCTCCGGAGATAGTTCCAATACTGATATTATCGGTCAATGAAATGCTGTAGAAGATTTTGATAACCCCGAAGATGGTTCCAAGGAAACCGAACATGGGAGCAACCGATGAGATAATAGCCAGATAATTCATGCCTTTACTCATTTCGTCAACCTGCTGACGAGCTTCCGCTTCCATCGAATCTTTGATGTCGCTAATCGGATTGCCGAGATTTTTCAAACCACAGGTAAGCACCTCTCCGATAGGCATATTACTGCTTTCGCAAACTGTAATCGCCTGATCGATATTTCCCTCTTTCAGCATCGGTGCTATCTTGTCCACAAGGTTCTTGGTTTTTGATGACTTGTGCAATTCAAAAGAACGAACAATAATGACATAAACCGCTACTAAAAGCAAAAACGCAATCGGAGCTAAAATCCAACCACCTTTAAGCACTATGTCAAACATCGTTTCTGTTTTTTCTGAAGTAACCGGAGTAGTAGTTGGAAGCTGTGCTACAGCCTGTAAAATAAGCATTAAGTTCATGGGGAATAGAATGAATTTATAATTTTACGACAGATAAGTTTTTTATAATAACTGTTTTTTGTATGCATTTATTGTCTGCTCAAGTCCTAAATAGAGCGCATCGCAAATTAAGGCATGGCCAATAGATACTTCGGATAACCATGGAATATTTTCGTGAAAATAGTTCAGATTGACCAAGCTCAAATCGTGACCTGCATTGACACCCAATCCCACTTCACGGGCAACTTTTGCGGCCTCTATGAAAGGTACTGCGGCCTGTT
>CAZFTY010000413.1:0-2638 GCA_964521835.1 uncultured Microbacter sp. | reverse complement strand
AAAGCTCGACCTGACCAATGTAAAACTGATGTGGGTGAACTACCCCAATATGCCGACCGGCGCTCCGGCCACCAAAGAGCTGTTCGACAAGCTGATAGCCTTCGGCAAAAAGCACAGCATCGTGATTTGTAACGACAACCCCTACAGCTTCATCCTCAACGAAAACCGTTTGAGCCTGTTGGCTGCCGAAGGGGCAAAAGATATTTGCATCGAGCTCAACTCCATGAGCAAATCGCACAACATGTCGGGCTGGCGTATGGGTCTGGCGGCATCCAATCCGCAGTTTATCGAATGGATTCTGCGCGTGAAGAGCAATATCGACTCCGGCATGTTCCGCCCCATGATGGTGGCCGCTGCCGAAGCATTGAAAAATACGGAAGAGTGGCACCACGAGAAAAACATTGAGGTTTACCGGAGACGCCGTGTTATTGCCGAGAAGATAATGCAGCAAATGGGTTGTACCTTTGATCCCAAACAGGTGGGCATGTTCCTCTGGGGCAAAATTCCCGACCGGTACAAAGACGCAGGCGAACTGGCCGACAAAGTGCTGTACAACGCGCATGTATTTGTAACGCCCGGATTTATCTTCGGAGACAAAGGCAACCGTTACGTACGCCTTTCGCTCTGCGCAACGGAGAAAATGCTGGAAGAATCGCTTAACAGAATCAGTGCAGTGATTAATGATTAGTGGTTAACGATTAATGAGCCACGATTCAACAATTTAACGATTAAAACAATTAAACATCTATACGATATGGATTTACAACCTATTTTCGAACCGATTACCGAGGAGAACCGTCCTTTGGTGATTGCCGGCCCCTGTAGCGCCGAAACAGAAGAACAAACCGTGAAAACGGCGAAACAGCTTTCCGCGAAAGGTATCAAAATATTTCGTGCCGGCATCTGGAAACCCCGCACCAAACCGGGTGGATTCGAAGGCGTGGGCAGCGAAGGTCTACCCTGGCTGAAAACCGTAAAACAGGAGACCGGAATGTTGACTGCTACCGAAGTGGCTACCGGCAAACACGTCTACGAAGCGCTAAAATTCGGCGTCGATCTGTTGTGGATCGGGGCACGTACCACCGCCAACCCTTTTGCCGTACAGGAAGTTGCCGACGCGTTGAAAGGTGTCGATGTGCCCGTGCTGATTAAAAACCCGGTGAACCCCGATCTCGAACTCTGGATCGGAGCATTGGAACGTGTCTACAACGCCGGTCTGCGCCGCCTGGGTGTTATCCACCGCGGATTCAGCACCTACGACAAAACCATCTACCGCAACACGCCGCAATGGCATATCCCCATCGAGTTGCGTCGCCGGATGCCACAGGTGCCCATCGTTTGCGACCCGAGCCATATCGGTGGCCGCCGCGAACTGATCGCTTCCATCTCGCAACAGGCGCTCGACCTCAATTTTGAAGGGTTGATTATCGAATCGCACTGCACACCCGACGAGGCCTGGAGCGATAAAAACCAGCAGATCACGCCCGACGTACTGGCCGAAATCCTCACCCATCTGGTAGTGCGCAAAACAAACCAGACCACCGAAGATTTGTCCATTCTCCGCCGCCAGATCGATGATTTGGACAATCGCCTGCTGGAGGTACTGGCAAAACGGTTCCGCATTTCGCGCGAAATAGGCACCTACAAAAAAGAGCACAACATGGCCGTACTGCAGGCTACCCGTTACGATGAGATTCTGAAAGACCGCATCTCGCAGGCCGAAAGCATGGATATTAACGGCGAATTTATGAAAACCATACTCGAAGCCATCCACGAAGAATCGGTACGGGTACAGCTCGAACTGATCAACAAAAAATAAAAACCATAGTGGCAAGTAGTAAGTGATAAGGTATAAGCCGGTCTGCAAACCCGATTACTAATCACTTAGCACTTACCACTTATCACTAACCATCATGCGCATTTTAATTCTCGGAGCCGGAAAGATGGGCTCCTTCTTTACCGACGTACTGAGTTTTCAGCACGAAGTGGCCGTGTACGATGCCGACCCGAAGCGCCTGCGTTTTGTCTATAACACCATCCGCATGTCGCAACTGGAGGAGATCAAGGAATTTGATCCCGAACTGGTTATCAACGCTGTGACCATCAAACACACGCTGGAGGCATTTAATAACGTAATGCCGTTTCTTTCTAAGAATTGTATCCTGTCCGATATTGCTTCAGTAAAAACCGGACTGCCGGAATTTTACCAGAACTGCGGCTTCCGTTTCGTATCGTCGCACCCCATGTTCGGCCCCACCTTCGCAAGCCTGAGCGACCTCTCCACACAGAGCGCCATCATCATTGCCGAGTCCGACCACCTGGGCAAGGTATTCTTCAAAGACCTCTACAGTTCACTGAAACTGAACATTTTTGAATACACCTTCCGCGAACACGACGAAACCACGGCCTACTCGCTCTCCATCCCGTTTGCCTCCACACTCGTGTTTGCCTCGGTGATGAAGCATCAGGAAGCGCCGGGCACCACCTTCAAGCGCCATCTGGCCATTGCCCACGGACTGCTGTCGGAAGACGATTACCTGCTGCAGGAGATCCTCTTCAACCCCTACACGCCGGAGCAACTGACCAACATCCGCGAAGAGCTCGGCAACCTGCTCGACATCATCGAACACAAGGATGC
>CAZFTY010000412.1:0-2645 GCA_964521835.1 uncultured Microbacter sp. | reverse complement strand
TGTTTCGCCTTTCGGTGGGACTGGAAGATGCCGACGATCTGATCCGTGATTTGGAACAAGCGCTGGAATAACGATTGGGCAGGTATTGATACGATAAAAAAAGTATCCGTATCTTTACAGCCCAATTGTAGTACAATGACCATAGAAGAGGAGTTACTAAACAGTATTGAGCAGCAGTTTGAAGTGCACCGCAATTCCAACCTGTTTTATCGGAATCTTGACATTGACAATCAGTTTCTGCCCGACAGCAAGCAGACCATTTGCAATCACCGGGATGAATTACTTCGCATCGACAGTGAGCAGATGGAATCACCATGGATTGACCTGATGACAAAAAAGGCTCAGCAAGCCTTTTCACGCTGCAATCAATTTATCGATTTACGACAAGAATATCTGGCACAACTTCGTGAGGTATACAAACAACTATGGCAAGATATCATTACGGAACTTAAAGGAGATGCTATCGACTTTGAGCTCCTGCAACAAAATCACATACGCAGACTGACCGCTTGGATAGAGCAGACAAACGGGTTTGTAAGTAAGATTAATACGCCCGACGTTCCGGAAGCTCTGGAGGTAATCTGCTCCGAATACTCGGCACAGATTCAACTGCAGCTATTGCGAATTGACGCTGACACACTTATGCAGCCTGTGCTGGACCTCGGATGCGGGGAACATGCCTATCTCACACATTATTTTCAGAATCGGAAGATAGAGGCATTTGGTATCGACCGGATAGTTGACAACCAAAGCGACAACCGGTTGATATGCTCCGACTGGTTCGATTTTGAATTTATACCCGGTCAATGGGGAACAATCATCTCAAACCATTCGTTTGCATTGCATTTTTCGCATCAAAATTTGCGAAAAGATGGCAATTACATTGAATATGCACAAAAATATATGGAAATTCTGCACTCTCTGAAACCCGGAGGGGTTTTCCATTATACGCCGTCACTCCCCTTTATCGAACAATTTTTACCTTCAGAGTCCTATCAGATTGCCACCTACCCTGTCACTGAAAATCTATCAGCCACCCGAATCGTCCGAAAAAGGTAATCTCTCCATTTTACCTCTATATTTGTCCTCCGTTATGGAACAGAATGCTTACATTTGCTTCGTAATAACATTTTATTTTCAACGACAATGGAAAATCAGGACAATCAAATCAACATCGAACTTTCGGCGGAAATAGCGGAAGGTACCTATTCAAATCTGGCAATCATATCCCACTCTTCATCCGAATTCGTGGTCGATTTTGTACGTATAATGCCGGGCACTCCCAAAGCCAATGTAAAATCACGCATCATTCTGACTCCGGAACATGCAAAGCGTCTGCTGTTTGCACTGGAAGAGAATGTATCGAAATACGAAGCCGTTTTTGGCAAAATAAAAACGGCCGAAGGGGCTTACAATCCTCCCATGCCCTTGAATTTCAACGGTGGTGAAGCCTGAAATAATACAACAAAAAAACACCTCCCTGTCTTATGCATAAACAGGGAGGCTTTCTACACAGATTACATCCGTGCTTTTTATACGTTAAAACTACACCGATACGGCTTTCACCGTTTTTTACTTTGCATTACTTACATACACTTTGTATTGCCAGGGCAATAATGTTGCTCCTTCCAAACGTGATATATCCGTTTTCATATTTTGAAAATAGTCTGTAAAAACGCCCCCCGGCTTACTGCGGGTAAAATTCACCATCCGGTTCTGATCGCTCAGGTTCAATACAACCAGCACCCTGCTCCCCTTTGCCTTACGTTCAAATATGTACAACTCCTTATTGGTGGTGGCATAGCGAATAAATTTACCTCCGTTTTTGCCTACGGCAAGGGCTGCCTGTGAGTGCTTCAATTCGTTCAACTTTTGGTAAAAAGTAAAAACACCCGGATTATTCCAGTTAGCAACCGTGTCTTTTTCAAAAAAAGATAGTCGTTTCTTCAAACCGACCTCTTGTCCGGTATAAATCAGTGGCATACCCGGATAGGTATATGTCAGCACCACAAACGCATTCGTACCGGCACCCATACGCTCATATTCCGAACCATTCCAAGAATTTTCATCGTGATTGGTAACAAAATTCATTTTAAAAGATGCCGGAGAATAGAGCGAATCGTGATGAGCAAGTACTTTATCAATATCAGCCGCCATCTTTTTCCCTTTCGCAATATCGTTCATCGTACTTAGCAAAGGCCAGTTATAATCGGCGTAAAAAGCCTTCCTTGTCAGTTCGGCCTTATCCGCTTCCGCCAACATGAATACCGGTTTGATTTTATCAAGCTTGATCCGGGTATCGTTCCAGAAATCGGTAGGTACCTCACCGGCAACATCGCACCGAAATCCATCCACATCAAACTCCTTCACCCAATAAGCCATGGCATCCTGCATGGCCTCACGCATCGCTTTGTTTTTATAATCTAATTTGAATACATCCGTCCAGTCGAACGGAGAGAGAATATGTCCCAGGCTATCTTTCACAAACCAATCGGGATGCTGCGTTACCCACACGTTATCGCGTCCGGTATGATTCGCCACCCAGTCGAGAATGACTTTAAAACCCATTTCATGCGCTTTTTGAACAAGCGCCCTGAAATCTTCGGCGTTACCAAACTCCGGGTTAACTTTTTTGTAGTCTTTTA
>CAZFTY010000411.1:0-2647 GCA_964521835.1 uncultured Microbacter sp. | reverse complement strand
GAGCCGCAAAGTCACAAAGAAAAACCGAAAGTTTTTCTTTGTAGCGTCTTAAGTCATAAAATATGTAGTTCAATCTTTTATGGGTGCTTTGCGTCTCTGCGCCTTTGCGTGAGAATATAAGTCGCAGAAAAAACGACAAAGCGTTTTTTCTATCTATTACTTTGAATTACGATAACATAAGTACTTTTGTGACGAAGTGTCTCATTTTGAATGATGAATTTGTAGTAAGTTATCGAGAGCTTCTTGCAACACAGGGTAATGAAATTCGTATCCGGAGGCAATAAGCTTTTCTGCTGAAATCCGGCTTCCTTCTAATAATATTTCGGACATCGAACCTAATGCCAGTTTTAAGACTGAGGCCGGAATGCGGTGCAGACGAATCTCTTTGTGCAGGGCGAGAGCTACTGTTTGCATAAACTGTCGGTTGGAAACAGAGTCCGGTGCAACAGCATTGTAGGCTCCGGTCATGGCTGAATCTTCGACTGCTTTCAGATAGATGCCGCACAAATCGTCGATATGAATCCACGGCATATATTGCCTTCCTGTGCCAAAGAATGTTCCCAGTCCCATTTGCAGCGGGCGTTTCATCTTTTCGAGTACGCCGCCGGTTGGCGAGAGCACCATTCCGGTTCTGATTTTGACGGTTCTGATACCGAGCTCCTCAAATTTGTCGGCCTCGCTTTCCCACTGACGGCAGGTGTTTCCCAGAAAATCGTTGGCAGCGGGATCTTCCTCCGTAAAAATGTGTTCGGAGGTGATGGTGCCGTAATATCCTATGGCAGATGCCGATATGAAAGCCTTCGGTTGGTGTGTGCTTTTTGATACGGCATCGAAAAGGATCTGTGTGGGCAGAATGCGACTCTCGATAATCTCCTTTTTGCGTTCATCCGTCCAGCGTTTTTCTCCGATGTTTTCTCCGGCCAAATGGATGATGAAATCGGCCGAAAGAATGGCTTTCGGATCGATGATTTGCTTATTGACATCCCAATAATAGGATAGAAAATCAGCTGTTTGTTTACCCGAACGGCTCAATATGCCGACTGTGTATCCCTTTGCCTTCAGCATCCGGGACAGATGTCTGCCTATCAATCCGGTTCCTCCTGTTATTAAAACTGTTGCCATGGTAAAAGTTGTGTGCAAAAAGAATAAACGTCAAAGTTGACTAATTTCTGCTTCAAAAGCAAATGTTTGGTCATAAAAAAAACCTTTGAAGGGTTAATTTTCAAAGGTTTTTGTGTGAAGCTTTTTCTGTCAGCCGTTATTCGCTGAGGAAAATGTAACGGGTTACTACCAGCGCGAATAAAAGATACATCATCCAGTGCACTTTCTTACCCTGACCGGTTACTACTTTCAGAAGTGTATAGAATACGATTCCGCCTGCAATACCGTTGGCAATGCTATAGGTAAAAGGCATCAGTGTGAAAGTCATAAATGCGGGGAAACCTTCGGTGAAGTCCTTGAAATCGATCTCCACGATTGAAGATGCCATTAAAACACCTACAATAATGAGAGCAGGAGCTGTGGCGGCATCGGGGATCAGTTGTGCCAGCGGGGCGATAAAAAGTGCCAACAGGAAGAGAAATCCGGTGGTGATGGCTGTAAGACCTGTGCGGCCACCTTCGCCGATACCGGCTGCACTTTCCACATAGGTGGTAATGGTTGAGGTACCCATCAAAGCTCCGAAAGAGACTCCGATAGCATCGACCAGCATCGCTTTCCCGATTTTCGGAGAGTTGCCGTCTTTGTCGATCAGACCGGCTTTATTTGCAGTACCGACAAGCGTTCCGAAGGTATCGAACAGCTCAACAAAAGTGAAGGTAAATACCACCGTCCAGATACCCATGTTGATAGCACCTTTGATATCGAGTGCGCCAACGGCGAGGTTGTGGAAATCGGGTAGGGCAAAGAAGGTGAAATTGGCCGGGATAACGGTTACACCCATCGGAATTCCGATTAACGTGGTTAAAACGATTCCGATCAGTAGTGCGCCTTTGATTTTACGCGCCATCAGAATTGCGGTGATGGTAAGTCCTATAATACAAAGCAGCATGGATGGATTTTTGAAGGAGCCGATGCCGACATTCCATTCGAAAGATTTCAGTAGCGCATGTCCTCCGCTCTTGCCTATCGCATCGATTGTAGGTTGAATAGCCGCTGTGGTGACAGTCATTATCTCCGAAAGTTTCAGTCCGATAATGGTGATAAACAGTCCGATACCCACCGTAATTGCTAACTTTAGCGAATTGGGAACGGCAACTACCAATATCTGCCGTACTGTTGTTGCTGTGAGGATGATGAAGATAAGTCCCGAAATAAAAACGGCGCCGAGGGCAACCTGCCACGACATCATGCCCACACCTGCTACGGCAACTGTGGCAAACAGCGCGTTGAGTCCCATTCCGGGAGCCAAAGCCATCGGAAAGTTGGCAATCAAACCCATGGCAATGGTTACGATACCTGCGCCCACAGCAGTTGCGAAGAACACGGCATTTTTATCCATTCCGGTTACCGAAAGAATGTTCGGATTGAGGAACAGAATATATGCCATCGTCATAAACGTGGTGACACCTGCAATCACTTCCGTGCGGATAGTGGTTTTGTTGTCGGTTAATTTGAAGAAACGATCTAACATAGTAATTTGATTATG
>CAZFTY010000410.1:0-2648 GCA_964521835.1 uncultured Microbacter sp. | reverse complement strand
ATAAACTGGTCGTATGGCTTCAGACCCGTATTCCACACGGTATTGGTCGGATCGTCGACGGTAAACTCAGACTGACTGTTTGTTCGCACAAAGCTGGTTTTCAGTCCTCCCTCAACCGAGAATGTTTTGCCGATAGGATGTACATAATCTGTTTTGGCCGTGAATATATTGATGACCCGGGGCTGATATCCAAGTATGGTTGAATTGATATTCATATCCTTACCATTACCGTCCACATAATTTCCATACTGATCATTAGCCGAATGATATTTGAACCGTGCATAATCGGCATCGACAGTCAATGAGGTTCCGGTACTATCGATATCCCACTTATAATTCCCGTTGAACGTTATATTGTTCCAGTGTTCGTTTTCGCCTGATCTGGTATGAAGCGCCGAGTCGAGTTTCATGGCACTGTTAAAGAAAGAGGTTACCGAATTGGTTTTACTACTGCTCTGTCCGTTGGAACCACGAACCATAAAACTGAGAACCTGTTTTTTTGAAATGTAATAGTCGGTTCCGAATTTATAATTATGCCCGTTCCCGTCATAATTGTTATGCGTATATATCTGTTGAATGGCACCCGTATAAGGCCCTGTTACATAATTGCGCACAGCATCCATCGTGTTCCAGCCGCGCCACTCGTTGAACGAATAGTTGCCATAAACATTCAGTTTGCCGAAGTTCATATTCAGGTCGAGGCCGATATTCTCTCCGAGTTTGCTGCTGTAGGAAGCCCCGGTGTAAACGCTCCCGTTAAAACCGGCACGCTTGTTGTGTTTGGTTTTAATATTGATGATACCCGAATTACCCTCGGCATCGTAACGAGAAGAAGGGTTTTCGATAACCTCGATGCGTTCGATATCTTTGCCCTGCATTCCTTTCAACAGGGTTGCCAACTGATCGGCGGAGACATAGGTCGGTTTGTCGTCGATCAGCACCTTCACTCCCTCTTTGCCTTTCAGGCTGATATTATTATTGTTATCA
Source organism: uncultured Microbacter sp. (assembly GCA_964521835.1). Taxonomy (GTDB): domain Bacteria; phylum Bacteroidota; class Bacteroidia; order Bacteroidales; family Paludibacteraceae; genus Microbacter. Next base: position 1,661 of record CAZFTY010000410.1, on the reverse strand, counting down.
ACCGTCACGCCCGGTGTTTTCTTCAAAATATCCAGCACATTTTCGGATGCGGTTGTAATCGAGGCTTCGGGGTTTATCACCATCTTATCGGCCTGCTGTTCGATAAATTTACGTTTCGCAACCACTGTAGCTTCTTGTAGCATCTGTGTACTTTCCTGTAAAACCACATTTTTCTGTAGCTCTTTTTTGCCATTTACAGCAAACTGCTCGGTCTCGTATTTTTTGTACCCGACCATAGTTACCGACAAGATATAGGTACCATCATGTATTTTGTCAATTACAAAATCGCCCGTACTGTTACTTTCGCTACCTTTAACAGGCATTTTGGTTTTCGCGTTGATGAGAGCCGCGGTTGCGAATTCAACCGGACGATGATTCTGATCCAGGATCCGACCCTTAATAGTTCCGTCTGCCTTTGCGATTCCGATACAGATCATCGCGAGGCATATTACACTTGCAATTCGTTGCAAACAAAACTTTGTTGCCATAAAAATTTACTGTTTATGTTATATTGCTGTTATTTTTCCAAACGAAAGAGCAACGGATCCAGAATCACCCTTTCATTCATTTTTGTCTGTTAGACGTACACCATAGAGGCTTTGGATGAGTGTTATGTTTTTTTTAGATTTCAGCCAATCGTCTCCTGTAGCTCACCCGCCGCAAGAGACAACTGTTTTTTACAAACCCACGCAGGAAAATTATTCGGCCCTAACTACGCCGGTACCATGTTTACTGATATGCTTCACTGCCGGGTTGCCTTTGTAGGTAATGTTTCCCGTGCCATGAGCATCGATCGAGATCACTTTATCGGCACATAACGTCACGTTGCCTACCCCGGAAAGATGCGCAGAAAGAGTTCCAGCTTTCAAATCGCCGGCGCGAAGATTTCCTGTAGCCGAATTATAAATATCGGCGTTATCCGTTTCGCCAGCCAGATTCACATTGCCCACAGCTGAAAAATGGCATTCAAATCCGGTACAATCCAGATCAAGTGAAATATTGCCTGCTGCGGAAGCGGTCATCTTCAACGATTTTGATTTCAGTGCATTTTTTGTTTTGATATTGCCGACAGCCTTAAAATAAGCGCTGCTCAACTCACGAACGGTAACATAAATATCTAATTTACCACGCCAGTTATGCATTCCTTTTGAGGTTATCGTAAGTTTATTGCCCGCATTGGTTACCTCAATGTAATCGGACACGTCGCGATCCGACTCTATCCTGACGGCCTCTTTGGTTCCCTGAACCAGATATACATTGCCAACCGTGCGCACCTCAAGATCGGAGAAAGCGCCTACCGGAACCTCTTTTACCACGTCGGCTGCCCGCAGAGCGACCGGCACGATCAACAAACAGATTAATCCTACCACTAATTTTTTCATACGATAATAATTTTAAATAGATGACGTATGGAACCCCATGTGACAACATTATCTCCCGATAGCTATCGGGATCTCCTGGAATGTTTGGCAGCACATGATCGTTTCATACTGTTTTTTGTTTTTAATTGTTTATAAAGACATTTATTGAGCCACAACACTGCCGACACCCTCTTTATGAATATCGGTCTTTCGGGGATGACCCCTATATATCACTTTCCCGATTCCACTGGATTTAACCGTAATTGCCTCGGAAGCATACACTTCGACATTACCCACTCC
>CAZFTY010000409.1:0-2658 GCA_964521835.1 uncultured Microbacter sp. | reverse complement strand
CCGAATAAGCAGCATTATCCGGCAGGTAAAGTTTCCACCAATCATCTGCCAAAGTGTATTTGCCAGAGTTTATAATGCCGTCACAAAGACTTATAGTTTCAGCCCATTTAGCCGTACCATCAGAAAACGCCGGTGCAGTACCAGTATAAACCTGATAGTTGAGGTAGGTTTTTGCCAACAACATTTGAGCGGCAGCTTTAGTTACACGTCCGTAAGGCACGCTTCCTTTTGCTTTCAGAACAGGAATAATTTCATTCAATTCCTGAATCACACGATCGACAATCTGTTTCCGGTTGTAATAATGCGGATCTGCAGCATAATCGTATTCTGTATATTCACGAAAAGGCATTTGTCCAAAACAATCGTTCATCAAATACATCGAAAGTGCACGAATAAACTTAACCTCTGCAGTATACTGTTTAATATCATCCGATTGAGGCAATTTTGCCATATAAAACAAAGCCACATTACAGCGGGCAAACCCAATCAGATAACTATTCCATGTATTTTTGATATAGCTATTGGATGCAGCATAATCATGCGTAAACAATGTGCGGTAATCAGCGCTATTCCAGTTAGCACCACGGGTTGGGAATGCTACCTCATCCGTACAAGTTTCCTGCGCAAGCCATCCGGCACCCCGACTCTGTAAATCGCGAAGAAATGCATAAGTAGGAGTTACAAGCATCTCCACATTGGTAGAATCGGAAACTATAGCCGTACCATTTTGTTCATCCAGAATCTCTTCCTTTAAGTCGGTACACGAGGTTATACCAAACGCCAGAATAGCAAGAAGTATATATAGTTTTTTCATAAGATATTCTCTTTTAACGCGTTAATTAAAACTCTACATTTACACCCATAGTAATTGTCCGTGCTTTCGGATAGGTAGTCCAGCCGATACCTAATGCTGGCACTCCGTTCGACACACGTGTTGTATTCACTTCAGGATCATAACCACTGTACCTGGTAATACAGAACAAGTTATTTGCGTTCAAATAAACCCTCAACTTGCTGATATATTTCTGACTTGCCAATTTGAAATTATACCCTAAAGTTGCATTTGACAAGCGCAGGTAAGACCCATTTTCAATAAAACGACTCGAGAAGTTCAACACATTATTTGTTGCTTCACCTGAAGTAATTGCTTTTGGAGTTGTATTCCAACCACTTGAGAACAATGTCATTTGATCCATAATGTTAGCAAGATTATTGTAAACATCATTGCCATAAACGCCATTAAAGTTTAGGCTCAGATCAAAGCGGTTCCAGCCTACTGTTGTACCGAAGTTATAAGTAAAATCAGGCAATGCATGACCAATCACGCCTTCAATATCATTACCGTTTGCATCCTTTGCAAAGACACTTTTTCCGCTCGAATCGAAGCCGAGGAATGTTTTTCCCCAGAAAGTACCAAGAGGTTCATTATTGATAATGTATTGCGAAGGTGTACCGGTAATACCCGGACCACTAGGATAACCTGTTGCGATTTTGGAGACATCCATGTGACGCACACAGTTATTAATGGTTGAGAAGTTTCCATTAACGCTCCAGTTCCATTTTTTATTACTGATAATGATTCCGTTCAGAGACAACTCTAACCCTTTATTTACAATATCCAAATTCTTATTTGTCCAGAATGTAGCTGTAGGAGCCGGCATCTTTGTAGAAACACTCATCTGAACATCGGTTGTCGTTTTGTAATAAAGATCTAAAGTACCACTCAAACGTCCACCGAAAAACCCAAAATCAACACCCCAGTCATACTGTGTGGTTTTCTCCCATTTCAGATCAGGATTCGGAGTCCGCGTCAGCGTGTAACCCGGGATCAGGGTTGAACCGCCATTGAGCACAGCGCCAGTGACAGATCCTAAAGTTGCCTGTGAAATCTTAGAAGTAATTTCCTGATTACCGGTAATACCCCATCCCAGCCTCATTTTCAGGTTGCTGAACACGTTCAGTTTCTTAATGAATTCTTCTTCTGTCATTCTCCACGCCAGTGCCGCGGATGGAAAATAGCCGTACTTATTATTGGCGCCAAACTTTGTAGAACCGTCAGCACGGAAATTCACGGTAAGAAGATATTTTTCCCACAAGTTATAATTTACACGACCGAAGAAAGATTGCAGTTCGTTAACCGTAATATCGGAAGCATTAGTTGCCTGAGTATATTTTCCTAAAGTCAGATCGTAAAGGTTATCTACAGCACTACTTGCGAAACCGGTTTCAGCTGTTGAGTATGTATAAATGCGGAAGCGTTGGTAAGAGTGTCCTGCCAATAAATTGAATTTATGATTCTTGTTGATATTGAAATCATATGTCAAATAGTTTTCAATCATACTACTACCCATTTCAACATTGCTGATGGTTGCAGTACCTTTATCCGACATATAAGACAACTGTGCATCCTGCGTAACCTTTCTGGTTGCTTTGGTTTGATCTACAGAGAAATTCGCTTTGTAATTCAAATTTTTGCAAAGATTCAGGGTCGCAGTTAAATTAGCCAACACACGGTCAGTCTGCGTATTATCATTAGTCAGTTTAATCATTGCAACCGGGTTGCGAACCTGATCACTCACCTGATAAAAAGTTCCATCTGCATTATAAACCGGATATGTAGGATTCAACTTAAGTGCAGATAAAAGGAGGTCACCTTCT
>CAZFTY010000408.1:0-2661 GCA_964521835.1 uncultured Microbacter sp. | reverse complement strand
ATGCACGATGACCTGCAGATAGTCCAGAGCGATCCACTGTGCATTTTCCATTCCGTCCATAGCCGCCGGTTTGGTTTTTGCATGTTCACGTACATACTCTTTTACCGAACTGGCAATGGCATTCACGTGGGTATTGGAGTCACCCTCGCAGATGACAAAATAGCTACAGCCTGCGCTATCGAACTTTGTCAGGTCAACGATTACGATGCCTTTACCTTTTCTCTCCTGAATACCTTCTACGATGGTGCGAACTAAAATATTATCAATCATTTAAATAAAGAATGTGTCTGTTTATCGGCAATTAAAATATTGAATTGCAACTAATTATCTGTGTTTTGAGGGATAAACGAAATTCTCCCAATAGTTTGCAAAGATAGTGTTAAATCACAACATTACCCAACATGTCGAATCTACCGGAAAATTCCGTCACAGGAGGGATATATCCGGGTTCTTCAAAAAGTGTGCCATAAAACGTTAGTGGCTGACATAAAAAAAGTTGTTGAAAAGTTTTGTACTTGAAAAAATTAGCGTACTTTTGCAGTCCGAATTATTATCCCGTGAGGTAAAAAGTGTGCACGGTGGTTAAGCAAGTGAAATCAAACGGATTAGCCTACGGTTGAAAAGTAGCTTTTAATCGGGATGCACGAAGTTATTATTCAAAAATTAATCATGCTCTTTCTCCATGTGGTGAATGGGGAAAAGCGTACAAATTATTCGTATGAATACTTTAAGTTATAAAACCATCTCTGCCAACAAGGCAACTGTTCAGAAAGAATGGGTGGTAGTGGATGCTACCGATTTGGTATTGGGACGTATGGGTTCGAAGGTTGCAAAACTTCTTCGTGGCAAATATAAACCAAGCTATACTCCGCACGTGGATTGCGGCGACAACGTGATTGTAATTAACGCCGAAAAGGTGCAATTGACGGGAAATAAATGGACAGACCGCATTTACTTGCGTTATACCGGTTATCCCGGTGGTCAGCGTGAAATGACTCCTGCCAAATTGATGGCAAAAAGTCCGGACAAACTGATTCATAAAGTGGTTAAAGGTATGCTTCCCAAAAATCGTCTTGGTGCTCAGCTGTTGCGTAACCTATACGTATATGCCGGCTCAGAACATCCACACGAAGCACAACAACCCAAAGTTATTGATTTAAACTTACTTAAATAAGAGATATGGAAATAGTAAATGCCATAGGAAGAAGAAAAGCGGCTGTTGCCCGTGTTTTCGTTACCCCGGGAAAAGGTGTAATCACCATTAACAAGCGTGAGCTTGGCGTATATTTCCCATCGAGCATTCTTCAATATGTTGTGAAACAGCCTTTAACAAAGCTTGGCGTTGCCGAACAATACGATATCAAGGTAAATCTTGACGGCGGCGGTTTCAAAGGACAGGCCGAAGCACTGCGTATGGCTATTGCCCGTGCAATGGTAAAAATCGATGCAGCAAACAAACCTGCTTTGAAAGAAGAAGGCTTTATGACCCGTGATCCGCGCGAAGTTGAACGTAAAAAACCGGGTCGTCCTAAAGCACGTAAGAGATTCCAGTTCAGCAAACGTTAATATTGCCAGTGGTTGGGCGCGTTTGTCCGACCGGCTATTATACATTGCTGTCGAATCTATACGAAGTTTAGTATCTAAACCGGAAAGACTTTCCTTTCTGAAAATTGCAGGGAACTACTTGCCGGTTGAGTATCTACAGAATGTAAACTTATTAAAAACAACAAAATGCCAACAACAAAATTCGAAGACTTATTGGAAGCAGGTTGCCACTTTGGTCACCTCAAACGTAAATGGAATCCCGCTATGGCTCCCTACATTTTCATGGAGAGCAACGGAATCCACATCATCGACTTGCACAAAACAGCCGTTAAAATTGACGAAGCTGCCGCCGCCTTGAAACAAATTGCAAAATCGGGACGTAAAATCCTGTTCGTTGCAACAAAAAAACAGGCAAAAGAGGTAGTTGCAGAAGCTGCTCAGGCAATTGGTCAGCCTTATGTTACAGAACGTTGGCCGGGTGGTATGCTCACCAACTTCCCGACAATACGCAAGGCAATCAAGAAGATGTCTACGATTGACAAAATGGCTACCGATGGTACTTTCGATAACCTTTCGAAACGCGAAAAACTGCAAATCACCCGTCAGCGTGCCAAGCTGGAAAAGAACCTCGGTAGTATTGCCGACCTCGTTCGTATGCCTTCGGCTCTCTTCGTTGTTGACGTGTTGAAAGAACAAATCGCAGTTCGTGAAGCAAAACGTTTGGGTATTCCTGTTTTCGGTATTGTCGATACCAACTCGAATCCTGCTGACATCGACTTCGTGATCCCGGCTAACGATGATGCTACAAAATCGATCGATATCATTTTGAAAGCAATGATTGCCGCAGTTCAGGAAGGTTTGCAGGAGCTTAAAGTTGAAAAGGTAGAAGCCGAAAGCGCAGAAGAACCTCAAACTCACGAGAAACGAGTTCGTGGCGCTAAGAAAGTACGTATTCACAAAGACGACGAAGTTGCTTTGAATGCCAAGGTAGCCGACAAATTTTTGAAACCTACGGAAGAATAACTCTTAGACTTAGTATAAAAAATGCGTTACCGACTTGGGATTTTCTTAGGTTCGTGGCGGATTTTTTTAGTTTAATGTTCCCTCTTCAACATT
>CAZFTY010000407.1:0-2665 GCA_964521835.1 uncultured Microbacter sp. | reverse complement strand
TGCTCTTTGCCCGTCAATATCTGCTCGAACATCTGACCATGCCACCCTCTGTTGACGAACTGGCTCGTATTGCCGGTATCAACAGTTTTAAATTGAAGAACGGATTCAAGGAGCTCTTTGGCGATACGATTTTTGGTTATCTAAACGCTTTTCGCCTCGAGAAAGCCTTCCACATGATTCTCTCGGGAGAAAAAAACATGACCCAAATTGCTTTTGAACTCGGATTTTCCTCTCTTCAACATTTTAGTACAGCATTTAAAAAAGCGTACGGCTGTTCGCCAAAAAAAATTAAATTTACTCCGAACGCTCCGCTCAAAATGTAATCAGGCAGGAAAAAACCATTATATTTGTTGCATCATTTTTCCAAAACAAGGAGCCTTCAGTCGTTTTTTATTCAAAAACGATTACTCTTACGTCAGACAGACAAGACTGTGTTTACCTCCGTCAACCAACAAGACGGACGGTTCTATTAACCAAAGACCAATTACTAACCAAAAATGAAAACATTTATAATTTCCGCCGTCTTTTTGTGTGCAAGCTCTTTGTTGTCAGCCCAAACTATTCAACTTCCGGAACCTCTCCGCACGGGTGGAAAACCGTTGATGGAGGCACTAAACCTGCGTCAGTCTGCGCGGCAATTTGATTCGGAAAGATCTGTTTCGAGTCAAACGCTTTCCAATTTGTTGTGGGCAGCCTGGGGTTTCAACCGGGAAAAGAAAAGAACAGCTCCGTCGTCAATGGACCGGCAGGAGATAGACCTATATGCTGTTACCAAAGAGGGCATTTACCGCTACGATGCAGCAGGCAACAAACTGATACAGGTTGTCGCGGGCGATCATCGTAAAGAGGCGGGTGAACAAGCATATGTCGGCACTGCGCCGCTCAACATCGTGTTTGTTTGCAATAAGTCCAAAATCAACTCCAAGAACGAAAGCGGGTTGATAGAGGCTACGTATGCCAACAGTGGTTTTATTTCGCAAAACATCTATCTTTTCTGTGCATCGGAGGGGCTCTCTACGGTTGTTCGCGCAATGATCGATAAAGCGAAGCTGGCAAAAGTGATGAACCTGACCGACGACCAACTGATTACATTGGCACAGACTGTCGGTTACCCTAAAAAGTAATTACGAATCAATGTCTTCTGTTGAGACATACACAAAACATCTAACCTAATGCGCTATTTAGTCTTTTTATTACTCATCTCGATAAATACCATCAACCTATCCGCAAAGAGTAAGATTCCATCGGGAGTCGATTTGCGCGATTCGCTTGTCCGGTATGCCAAGACGCTTATCAACACACCCTACCGATCGGGCTCCAAAAACGGAAATGGATTCGATTGTTCCGGCTATACCAGCTATGTTTACCGCAAATTCGGAATGACTCTCAACGGATCGTCCGGTTCTCAGGTTGCCAATGGTAAAGAGGTCGATATTGATAATCTGAAAAAAGGAGATCTGGTTTTTTTCAAAGGACACAACAGTAAAAATTCACGCATCGGTCATGTCGGCATTTTCTTAAGTCATAACGCTGATGGCAGTTTCAATTTCATTCATTCGGCCAATGGCGGAGGTGTTCGCATCGACAACAGCAATGCGGGTTACTATGCCAAACGTTATGTTACCGGATGTACCGTTATTCCTGAAAAGAAAAAATTGTACAAATTCGATCCGGTTCAGGTAAAATCATTCTATGAGCAGGACAACGAGGTTCTGTATGCTTCTACCGGTAAAGTGCACAAAGTAAAAAAAGGAGAATCGCTCTATACGATTGCGAAGGAGTACAATGTCTCCGAAGATCAGCTGAAAGAGTGGAACAAACTGAGCGATACCAAGTTGAAACCCGGACAAAAACTATCGATTCAATCCGGTAAGAGTTCGGAAAAGAGCAAGAACAACGACAACAAAGCCACATCAGGCAACCGTACCGGAGAGACGCATGTGGTAAAAAAAGGAGAATCGTTCTATTCTATCGCGCATAAATACCACATTTCGGAAGATGAGCTGGTAAAAGCGAATCCTGCTATCGACGGGAAGCTGAAAGCCGGTGATAAAATTCAACTTGTAACGGGTAACGTTGCCCAGTCTAAGAAAGGCAAGACAGAGTTAGCTGACGAAGGTGTCTCCAAAACTGTCACCTCTAAGAAATCGCACAAGGTACGCAAAGGCGAAACCCTTTCAGCTATTGCCGATAAATACGGAGTCTCTGTAGAACAGTTGAAACGTTGGAACGGCATCTCCGGTAAGAAGTTGAAACCGGGCTCGTATCTTACCGTTCAGATGACCGAAAAAGAGGTGCCCGTGAAAGAGACCAAAAGCGAAATAGTTGCAAAAGCAACTAAAAAAGAGACTATCTCAAACGAAGAGCCGGCGACTAAAACGGTTACCTCTAAAAAATCGCACAAGGTACGCAAAGGAGAAACCCTTTCTTCCGTTGCCGATAAATACGGAGTCTCTGTAGAACAGTTGAAGCGCTGGAACGGCATTTCTGGTAAGAAGTTGAAACCGGGATCGTATCTTACCGTTCAGATGACCGAAAAAGAGGTGTCGGTGAAAGAGAGCAGGAACGAATTGGTTGCAAAATCAACTAAAAAAGAGACTATCTCAAACGAAGAGCCTGCGACTAAAACGGTTACTGCCAAAAAATCGCACAAGGTACGCAAAGG
>CAZFTY010000406.1:0-2670 GCA_964521835.1 uncultured Microbacter sp. | reverse complement strand
CTCTACGGTGTCGTTTACGCTGATGCGGTTGAAGTCGTAAATCTGACAACGCGACAAGATGGTGGGTAGAATTTTATGTTTTTCGGTTGTAGCCAGAATAAAAATGGCATGAGCCGGCGGCTCTTCCAGTGTTTTCAAAAAAGCGTTGAAAGCCGAAGCCGAAAGCATATGCACTTCATCGATGATGTAGACGCTGTAGTGTCCTATTTGTGGCGGAATACGTACCTGATCGATGAGCGTACGAATGTCATCGACAGAGTTATTGGAAGCCGCATCGAGTTCGTGTATATTATAGGAGCGTTGTTCGTTGAAAGCACGGCACGATTCGCATTCGTTGCACGCCTCAAACTCTTCGGTGAGGTGCGAGCAGTTAATCGTCTTGGCAAAAATACGGGCGCAGGTGGTTTTTCCTACTCCGCGCGGACCACAGAAGAGGTAAGCGTGGGCAAGATGATTGTTTTTAATCGCATTTTTCAGCGTTGCCGTTAGCGCAGACTGACCCACCACCGACATGAAGGTGGCCGGACGATATTTTCGGGCAGAAACGATAAAATTCTCCATGTTTTGTAACGAATTGAAAGCTCTCCCGGATGGTATCCTGTTGCCATTGATGGCGGGAGAGTTACTCCGATAATGAAGACAAATATAGGCCAAAAAATTGGAAAGACAAAGTCTGTTCAAAAAGTAAAAATAGCCATTTTTGATAGAGGACATTTAAAAATGTACTATCTTTACAGCCGAATTCAAACTTATATTTATGCTCTACAAATTCCTTATTCTATCGGACGAGGTGGACGACTTTATGCGTGAAATCACCATTGATGCAAGTGCTACTTTCTTTGATTTGCACAATGCCATTTTAGACTCCGTAGGCTATGAAAAAGATCAGATTACTTCGTTTTTCCTTTGCGATGATGAGTGGGAAAAACAACAGGAAGTTACGCTGATTGAAATGGAAACCAGCTCCGAATATGATAACCTGGTAATGGATACTACTGTGCTTGAGGACTATGTTACCGAAGAAAAACAGAAGCTTCTCTATTATTTCGATCTGATGGCCGATCGTGCATTTTTTATTACGATGCAGGAACTGATTCCACGACAAGACAGTAATAAGGCGGTCTGTACCCGCTCCGAAGGACAGCCTCCGAAACAGAATATTGATTTTGATGCGGCCACCGTTGCTCAGTCGACCGGAGATATCGACGAACAATTTTATGGTGATGAGGAGTTTGATGCCGAAGAGCTGGATAGCGAAGGATTCGGCGATGTCAACTTTGAAGAAGAGTCGCCGCGTTAAGCAGCAACCGGATAGATAAAACAGAGAGGGTAATACTGACAAAAAGTTGGTATTGCCCATTTTTTTTTGACGGAAAGGAGTCGGTTTTGTATATATTTTCGTAAAAATGATCGCCGTTCTGTTTTTTCGTTTAACTTTGCAGGTCGATTTCTCTCAATACCATTGTCGTGTTGAGAATGATTGACACTCTTGGATTCATTTATTTACATTAAATTTTTTGACGAATGAAGAAATGTGTAATTCTGGCAGGTTGTGCTCTTGCCCTCTTTACAGCTTCCAAACCTGCTCCGTCGACGGAACAGACGTCCGGAATAGATCGTGCCAATATGGACATGACGGCGAATCCGGCAAATGATTTTTACCGGTACGCTTGTGGCGGCTGGATGAAAAAACATCCGTTGACGGCAGAGTATGCCCGCTATGGTAGTTTTGATCAATTGAACGAAGAGAATCAGACGAAATTGAAGAATCTGATTACAGGAGTATCCAAACAACAAAATGCTCCCGGCTCGATTCCGGATAAAATAGCCACATTGTACCAGCTTGGAATGGATAGCGTGAAATTGCAGCAGCAAGGGGGCGCTCCGATAAAGCCGTTGCTGACCGCTATAGCCAAGCTTTCTACCCGCAAAGATTTACAGAAAGAGCTGATTACACTGCATAAAAATGGAATTTTTCCTTTCTTCGATTTGACAACCGAAGCCGATTACACAAATAGTAAGATGACGATAGCCTGGCTCTATCAGGCCGGTACAGGCATGGGAGAACGGAGCTACTATCTGGACAACGATGAGCGCACCAAAGAGATCCGGACTAAGTATCAGGAGATGATGACAAAGCTCTTCAACCTGTCGGGTTATGCTAAACTGGTAAAAATGCCGGCCAGCAAACTGACCGCAGAGGTGATGGGTCTGGAAACGGAATTAGCCAAAGCCTCTTTTGACCGGGTGACTTTGCGCGATCCGCACAAAAACTTCAACAAGATGGATCTCTCCAAATTGGTTGCCATGACTCCTGATGTTGATTTTGCTACCTATTTCAAGAGTGTCGGTTTGCCCGATCTGAAAAGTCTGAATGTTGCGCAGCCTCAATTTATCAAAGAGGTACAGAATATTTTCAAGACAACGAAACCGGAAATCGTTAAGGCATATTTCGCGTGGTATGTAATCAACACGGCAGCCCCCTATTTGAGCAACGATTTCGTGACCGCTAATTTTGCTTTCTACGGCAAAGCAATGTCGGGTCGCGAGGTAATGCGTCCGCGCTGGAAACGTGTGGTAACGACTATCAACGGAACACTTGGCGAGGCAGTAGGCCAAATGTATGTGGAAAAATATTTTCCGCCTGCAGCTAAAAAACGCATGTTGGAA
>CAZFTY010000405.1:0-2671 GCA_964521835.1 uncultured Microbacter sp. | reverse complement strand
TCTTTTTCCGTGTATAATTATATTACCCGGTTTATTGCACTGTGTAATGGCGATGTGCCTGAGATAGTCGTTTCTACGAAGTTGTTGTTGCAGGCAAATTTCATGGTTCTGTGTTACGTCATGTATCCGATAGAGGTTATTGCTCCCGGTTGGCTGAATTTCTGGCGGATCGTGAAACTCTCTTCCGGGTGGTTGTTTTTGCTGTGTGTTTACCTTGTCTCACTGTGGGCAGGCGTGCACTATATAGCCTATAATTCGCTTTTAGAGATGTTCGCACATGTGGGGCGGTTTGAGGTTTGGTTTCGGCTCTTGCTTGCTCTGCTGGTATTCAGCCCCATCTTTGTCGTTTTGTTTATGCACCGGACGACACTTTATCGTAATGCCGATCATGTCTGGATAAGGAAATATATCCTTGCCTTCTTTATTAATATTTTAGCATATATTCTGGTGGTGATGGTTAACCACCCGGTATTCAACATAGCCTATTATTACATCAGTGTCGGATGTAGTCTCTATATCGTTTATATGGAGCTTTTTGATAGATTGATAGGAAGACCGGTGGAGAAGAGTGGGGTTGAAGAGAGACAAACGCAGCTGGAGGTGGCTGTGGAAGAGGATGAAGAGATGTTGTTGGAAAAATGCGCGATTGAGCAACGCAATGCCATCCTGATTGAGCGGTTGGATGCCTATATGCGAAAAAGCCGTGCCTGGCGAAATCCTGATCTCTCTCTTAATGCATTGGCTTCCGAGCTTTTTACCAACCGAACAACTCTTTCGCAGGCTATGCGCGAAAACGGATATGAAAATTATACGCATTATGTCGGACGGTTGCGTATTGATGACTTCCTGCAACAGATTGAATCCGGGCAGTCAGATAATTTTCAGGAGGCTTTCTTTTTTGTCGGATTTCGCTCGCGGGTTACTGCTTTGCGTAACTTCCGGCAGTTTGTGGGAATGACCCCTTCGGAGTATTTTCAAAAGAAAGAGGCGGAGATGGAGGGAGATACTGTGGAGTAATGTCACTTCGACGATACGATCAATTCCTGAGCTGTTTGTGCTTTTTATCTTCGGATTAAATCAAAACGGTAAGGCTGAGGAAAATCTTTAGTGGTAGTCCCGCCGAGAATCGAACTCGGATCTAAAGTTTAGGAAACTTTAGAACTAAGCCTTATAATCAGTAAGTTACAAGCGTTTTTCAGCATTCTGTAGAACTATAGTAGAATTTCTGCATTTTTAATGAAAATCTCACCCCCATTTCTGGAAGTGAGATTTTCTAATGCAACACCGATCTGGCAAATCGGTACCACAAAGATAAACCTTTTTTTTTATTTATTACTTTTTTAGCTCAATGTATTGTGTGTACACTATTTTACTATGAGGGTTCTTTGTAGTTACCTCCTGCCTTATTGCCTTTGTACCCCATTTGAAGAAAAGGAATTTTTTAGGGATCCTGTGAACTATAGTAACCAGGGTATCTCTGCTTTGAATGTTACCAGAGAATATGCCCTTTTGTATTGTCCCATCCAGATTTAACCAAGCATCATTATAAGTTATCCTTTTAAGCGTGTCAGGGATGAGCCGATCCCGATAAACAATACTATCACGCACGGGCGTTGTTATACTGTAGTCGGTACTGGTTGCTGTAGTTGATGCTGACTGGATCCTACTGATCTTTATTTTCAGATCCGATACCGTTTGGGTAAGATCTTTGTTGTATTTCTCCAGTTCAGATTTTGACAGTTCCAGGCGCAAAACAGAGGCAGCATTTTTGCCAGCCTCAGTTTTGTAAGTTTGAACATCGGTAAGGAGAGCCTCCTGGTTATTAGCCAAACGCTTCTTTTCCGTTTTTACTTCACTCAATTGCCAATACAGAATAGCTGTAAGAATTGACAAGAGCACAACCGCATAGATTAGAATTTTACGCATATTTGAAATCATTTATTCGGTTCAACCATCCTTTTTTAAATTTGATGTTGGCAGGTCTGGATTGACAGATACGGTCAATAAATGCTATCCTTTCCGCTTTTATTGCATCAAACAACTCTTTGGGATCACGGCTGTTGATGGCAGCTATTGTTTTGGATCCCACTATTCCATCAATAGGAACATTGAGAACCTTTTGAGGCAATTTTATGCCATAGCTTCCAGATGCCCAAAGCCAATCCACCAGGATATTTGCTACCGATTGGTTTTTAATCTCATCGGCTTTCCATTTATCCCAGTATAATGCTTTCAGTACATCCATCCATTGCTCAGGTGTGATGTTTTTCAATCTTTCTATGGTTGGTTTGGGATAACCTTTCAATCTGCAATACTGCTCATAGGTACCCATAGTGATACCTTTATTCGTTGCCCCTCCTAAGTCCTGTGGATCATTCACAAATCCACCCTCCCATTTCAAAATAAAAGGAGCTAATTCTTTGACGTTTGCCATAGCTTACTTATTAAAATTCACCTGGTATATTCTATTTGGGATTATCCTGTTCCATTCCTTGCTCAATAGCATCCCCCAGATCCTTACGCCTTGTTTTAACGAGAGCCAAAGCCATTTTCCATAGGGAGAAGTGCCATTTTAAGCCCTTGCTTTCACAGATGTTCTGAATAATACTATCGACTTCAAATAAACAAGCTACGCCCATACAGACAGCAGCAACAATAACATGACTTACAC
>CAZFTY010000404.1:0-2687 GCA_964521835.1 uncultured Microbacter sp. | reverse complement strand
ACCTGCATTCACGTTCAGTCCATTCCAGTTATAAACAGCTTGTCCGAACAAAGCAATGTTGGTAAAGCGGTTATCGGGTTTGTAGGGAGCTGTTTCAACACCTTTAGCCGAATAGTTGTCGGATGTGTAATCGTACACCTTGATATCCTGCCCCACGGTAAAGTTAAGGTTTTCAAACTTATAACTATCCTGCAACTGATACCCGTACTCTTTGGTGGAACTGGTAAAATTGATAAATCCGCTTTCGGTATTGTCCGAATAGTTCGGATCCTTATCGTTCGTATAGTAAGGTGCAAAGCGGAAATGATTCAACAAATTCTGTTGTTCCACCGACGCATAAAGATTCAGACGGTTTACGTCTTTCTTGCTCTGTCCGTACGAGCCCCAGTAATTACCTGCAGTCTCCACATCGTAAGCGTAGGTATAACTACCTTCGGCACGGGCTTTCCACTGCGGATTTATTTTATAGTCGGCAAAAGCATTGGCAACGTTCAGTTCATACTGCGTATTGTCCATTGCATCTCCATACGAAGCCTTGTCAAGGATCAGCTTATCGGCTTCGGTCATCTTCAGGAAGTTGTGCTGGCCAATCCGGTAATCCTTATTCTGCTGTTGGTGGCTATAACCCAAACCGTAGCTGAACTTATCGTTTGCCACACCAGTAAAATTAGCTCCCAGCTTGCTGTAACCAAAACTTCCGGCTTCGATTGAGGCGCTGCCCTGCGATTTCTTACCGGCTTTTTTTGTAATGATATTAATAACACCACCCATGGCATCCGAACCGTACAACACAGCATACGGCCCTTTTATTACCTCGATGCGTTCCACATTATCGACGGCAATAGTCGCCAGATTGGTGGTCCCAGCCGATTCGCCGTTGATAAGCACGAGTACCACACTACGGTTGTGCGCGCTGGGCGAAAAGCCACGCATAGCCACCTGAGCCGACAATCCCGGGTATTGGATAATATCCAGATTAGTAGCTCGTTTCAATACTTCGGCCAAGTTATCGTTCGGAAGCGCTTTGAGTGTACTTCCCGAGATAATTTCCACTTTCTGTGGAATACTTTTCAGTAAAGTTCCGGAACGTGAAGCGTTTACAACCACTTCATTCATTTGATATGAGCGAATGGAATCGCCGTCCTGAGGTTTGGATCCTGCAGCAAAAACCGAAGCTCCTGCCGTCAAAACCGCAACCGATAGTAACAGTTTTCTCATTTGATGATAATATTTATTGAATTTAATTATGTTCCGCACAGCACTATCCGGAATCGGCTGGTTGGAACGGTTATTTTAATTATCCACCTTTTCTAAAGTTCCAAACTTTAGAAAAGTTTTATTCTCGTTCTTTTTTCAATTTTTCTATCTGATGACGTGGCACCAGAAAAACGGTCGGGCGTCCCGTAACGGGATTCGGACGGGTTACCACCACCGTTTTGTACACCTCTTCGATGATGGAGAACTGCAACACCTCGTCGGGCGCGCCCTGCGTATGCAGTTTACCGCCGTTCAGCAACAACAACTTATTGCAGTAAGAGCTGGCCAGATTCAGATCGTGAATAATCATCAGCACCGTAAGGCCCAGTTCGCAATTGAGCTCCCGCACCAGATCAAGCACCTGTACCTGATGACAAATATCTAATTGCGAGGTAGGCTCATCGAGCAACAAAAGTTTCGGCTCCTGCGTAAGCGCCCGTGCCATCGCCGCTAATTGTCGTTCGCCACCGCTAAGCGACGAAAGCGGCTGATCGCGGTACTTCAGAATACCCGTGAGCTCCATATATTTTTCGGCTTTCGCCAAGTCCTCTTTCTTTTCAAAAAACTGAAACAGTTCGCGGTAAGGTAAACGCCCCAGCAATACATATTCCAATACCGACATCGAGGTATCCTCAATATGCTGCGTCACCACGGCAATAGTCTGCGCTTTCTGTCGCACCGGCATCGCACTCAACTCCTTTCCTTCGAGCAACATCTTTCCCGACGATCGTTTCAGGTCGCCAAGCAGCATCTTCACCAGCGTACTCTTCCCCGACCCGTTCGGTCCGATAATGCCGGCAAAATCACCTTTATCGAGCGTAAAACCGATCTGTTGTAAGTTGAAGCTTTTATATCCGCCGCACAAGGCATCTATCTGCAACAAAGGGTTCTTTATTTCTTCCATGCCGAACCCTTTCTGCTTAAAAGAATGATAAACAAGACGCCTCCGGTAATTCCCGTCAGTACACCCACCGGTAATTCGTTGGGAGCAATCAGCGTGCGGGCCAGTACGTCGCAGACGATCAGAAAGAGACCGCCACCCAGAAAACTTGCCGAGAGCAGTATGCGAAAGTCCGATCCTACGGCACGGCGCATTAGGTGCGGAATAACTAATCCCACAAAACCGATAATACCGGCAATGGAGACGCACAAACCTGTCAGCAACGATGCCAGCACAAACAGCACCCGTATCGTCAGTTTAACGTTGATGCCCAGATGTATCGCTTCGTCTTCACCCAAACGCAACGCATTCAGCGCATGAGCAAACAGGTGCGTCAGCAGAAATACGCCAATGCTACCGAACAACATCAGACGGATGAGTCGCACATCGGGTTGTTCCAGCGATCCCATTGTCCAGAAAATAATATTGTGCATATCTTCGGTGGTGGATATCGACAGCAAAAACATCAGCAACGACGAGCAGACAAAAC
>CAZFTY010000403.1:0-2688 GCA_964521835.1 uncultured Microbacter sp. | reverse complement strand
CCTTACCCTTAGCCTCAAATTTACCGACACCGGCAAAATGAACGTTCAACAATTTACACTGTAGCGCAATGGATGCCTTACCTACCGATTCCATCGAAAAATCGAGTGTATCGGTTTTAAGTTCGTTGGTACAGGTCACAGCCCCCACATCATTAAACCGTACCGATTTCAGATGATTCACCGTGATGTATATATTCATCTCCGAACGGTTTCTCCGGCTAAAATCGGCCGTGGAAGTGATCGTTAGCTTATCGCCTTCGTTTTCAAGTTCAACCTGACTGAAGGTGGTAGTATCTGTTTCAATCCGGACACTTTCGGTATCTCCCTGAGTAAAAAATATATTTCCGACTCCTTTCAGTTCAACTGCATTGAAAGAACGAACCGGAAAATCTCTTGAAACAAGATTGCCTGCCGACAAGCTATAGCAGGAAATGAACGCAAACAACGCACACGTAAGGATTTTAACAGGATAATAGTTCATTGTGATTTGATTTTAGAAATTAAACAGATCGTCGCTCTGTTTCCGAAACCGACGACATATAGATGACGAGCCTGCACTGAAAACATAACATTGATTTTGATTTTTATTTTTGCTTTAAAATTTCAGGACCGATTTATTTCATATCTTTGCAAAATATAGCACGGATCAGTTCTTTTCTGATTTTGCATCACACACCCGTTAGAAAGTGAGAGGTTGTTTATGGGAAAAAGATTCTTGATTGCTCGTCTTTTTACTCTGATTCTCTTCTTGATTGGAATCAACAACGTTCTCTCTGCTCAAAAGTTACAAGAAACAACCATTCTGGAAGGTCGGGTAGTCGACGCGCAAACCAACGAAGGAGTCGCGTTTGCCACATTACTCTCTCTCCGCTCGGGCGAAGGCGCCATCACCGACGAAAACGGATACTTCTCCCTCAAACTTCTTCGTTCTACAGGAAAAATAAAATTGTCGTGCGTCGGATACAAAACCGACACCATACAATATCACAAAGAGCACTCCAACAAACTGGTTATAAGACTAAAACCCAAGACACAGCAACTTCAGGAGATTACGGTCAAGCCCACAAAAAAACGCTACAAAAACAAAGGGAACCCGGCGGTAGAGCTGATAGAAAAAGTAATTGCACATAAACCGGACAACAGGCAAGGCTCCTGGCAGTTTCTCGAAAACAAGCGATACGAAAAGATTATTTTCGGGCTTAGCAATTACACATCCAAATTCCGGCCCGACAACACGCCCAAGAGTTTCCACTTCCTTTTTAATCATACCGATACTCTCTCCATAAAAGGCAAAAAACTATTACCCCTTTATATTCAGGAGAAACTATCGGACAACTACTTGTGCAAATCGCCCGACTATAAAAAAGAGGTGGTAAAAGCCACCAAAACGGTTGACTACGGTAAATATTTCAGCATGGAGGGCATTTCCGTCTATCTGAAAAACATTTACGAAACCATCGATTTGTACGACAACAACATCAGCTTCCTGACTAACCAGTTTGTAAGCCCTATTGCCAATACCGCGCCGACCTTCTACAAATATTTCATTATGGATACGGTGCAGTTGGAAAACGTGCGTTGCGTAAGGCTCTATTTTTCGCCCCGCAACAAAACCGACATGCTCTTTCAGGGCGATCTTTACATCACGCTCGACAGCTGCTACGCCGTGAAACAGGCCGACTTTTCGGTCAACCGGGAGATAAACCTCAACTGGGTAAAAGAGGCGAACATCAACCTGTTATACAAAAAAGAGAACAGACAAGGCTGGCTGTTAGAGTCTGACCAGGTGACCATTGACTTCGGATTGCCGAAAACGGAGCTGGGCGTATACGGACAACGAACCACCACATACAATGACTATAAAACCGAGACTCCGCACGACGAAGCATTTTACAAAAAAGCATCCGTGGAAAACGATAGCGTAGCAATACGCCCCGATAGTTACTGGTTTGCCAACCGTCCGCAACCGCTCTCATATCCCGAGCAAGGCATCTACACCATGATTGACAGTCTGAAACAAGTGCCGATGTTCAAACGGTCAATGGATTTCGTCTATCTTTTACTCTACGGCTACAAATCGTTCGGCCCCATTGCCATCGGCTCCATTTACAATTTTGTGGGCTA
Organism: uncultured Microbacter sp.; assembly: GCA_964521835.1. Classification (GTDB taxonomy): domain Bacteria; phylum Bacteroidota; class Bacteroidia; order Bacteroidales; family Paludibacteraceae; genus Microbacter. The sequence continues at coordinate 564 of CAZFTY010000403.1, read as the reverse complement.
CAATCCGGTAGAGGGTTATCGCTTTCAGTTCGGAGGGAAGACTACCAGCCAGTTCAGCGAACATCTCTATTTTTCGGGCTATGGCGCGTACGGCTTGCACGATCAAACATGGAAATACTCTTTTACCGGAGCCATCGGTCTCGATTCGAAAAGTATTTTTCGATTTCCAGCAAACTATCTGAAATTCAGTTATCAATACGATGCCAAAACACCGGGAAATGAGATGTCGCTTACCCAGAGCTACAACTTCATAGCCGCCCTCACCCGGGGAAACTACGACAAGTTTTTCTACAACCGGATTGTACAAATCGAACAGCTACACGAATACCCGAACCATTTTTCCTACACGCTGGGCTATCAGTATGTTCGTGAAACACCCCGTGGGATGCTCTATTTCAACTATTCGGACTACAGTCTGCACCAAAACGATAAAGCCAGTCTACCAATATCGGAATTCTACGCGCGCTTACGATTCGCCCCTCACGAAAAATATTATCAGGAACAGATGAGCCGTTTCTCCATGCCGACCAGCTACCCGATTCTGGAACTGGAGTATAAGATCGG
>CAZFTY010000402.1:0-2701 GCA_964521835.1 uncultured Microbacter sp. | reverse complement strand
CTGCAATGTCTTCAGCTGGCTGTTGAACAGAAATGTTTCACGCTGAACATCCACGCCTTTCTTGCCAAGCTCTATCTTGCGCAAATTATTTTTCTGCGTATAGAATCCTCCGAAGCTCCACGACAAACGAACGCCTCCGACGTAAAACGGCGAAAAATCGTTATCCAGCATATTCAGTCCGGGACGACCGACGCCACCCTGTACAAACAGGTTTATCTTCGGCATATTTCCCGATTTGATGGAACTGATTTGCGAATCATAGAGCAAATTCTGCGCTGTAAACAGTTTCAATTCCGGCCGGTTGTTGGCCTCTGCCACCATGCTCGTCTCCGGTTTGATCAGCGTGTTGGGTTTCGCAATCGGTTCGCCGATAAAAGCAGCCAGCATATCGCAGAAAGACTTTTGAGACGCTGTCAGTTCGGCTCTGCGTTGTTTTGCCTTCAACTGCTCCACACGAACGGCATCGAGATCGGCCTGATTGCCGATACCATTTTGCAGGCAGGCCGAAATTTTGTCGTAGTTGACTTGTAGCTCTTTTTGCAGCAAATCATTCTGTACCAGCTGCTCATTAAGCGACAAAACGCTAAAGAACAACTGATTTATCCGATCGGTCAACGCGTACAGATCCACCTCATTTTTTTGAATGTCTACGGCCGACGAGGCCTTCGTAACCGATTTTTGCGACCGGATAGCACCGCCGTCCCAAAGCACCTGGTTGACTTCGGCGGTAGCCTGATATTGATCTTTACTCATGCCCGGAACGGTAATCCCCGGCAACTTAATCGGCAACTTGGTGACTTCCGATTGGTATGTGGCTTTGCCCGAAACTGAAAACTGGGGCAAATAACCCTTATTGGCATTCGAAAGCGAATACTCTTCCGTTTGCCGGATCAAATCGTACTGTTTTATAAGCGGATAGTTTGCTTTGGCTTTGACCTGACACCCTTCCAAGGTAAGCTGTGCCATTATCGGTTGTGCCATGCAGACAATCAAGCCAGCGATAAAAATAACTCTTCTCTTCATACGTTTTATACTAAAATGATTATTCAGGGTCTGAGACTGGCAAGAATTACGCGCACATGCTCCTGTTTACGGTGTTCAATCACCATTTCATATTGATCATCAGACAGCTGAGAGATACTCTTGAAAATATTTCCGGCCAGAAAAAGCATCGCGTTCAACGATACCACATTCATTATCAAATCCATGGTCGTAGTCTCCCGGATGCGCCCGGCTTTAATCTCTTTCCGCAATTCATCGTCAAACTGACGAAACACCGAACCGGGCTGTGCGACCAGTTTCTGTCTGAAAGCTTCGATTCGGGCAGGATTGGTTGTAAACTCATTCATTACCAGAAACGGAAGACGGGGATTGGCACGCACCATTTCAAAATGCGATTCAATTTTGATTTTCAATCTCTCCTCGAATGATAAACCGGCCATCTCCCGTTCCTGAAAAGTAGCAATCACTAATTTTATTTTTCGTTCGAAAATAGATTGAAACAGATTTTCTTTGGTTCTGAAATAGTAGTGTACCAAAGCCTGATTGCATCCCACTTGTTTAGCTATTTCAGTAGTGGATGTCATAGCAAACCCTTTTTCCAAAAAAAGGTGTTCTGCCGTTTCTAATATTTTTTGTTCCAAACCGACCTCTTGTTCACGTCCCATGACTCATATATTTATTTAATAGAATGATTTAATATTAATATTTAATAGACTTATTAAACTATACAAAAGTATATATACTTTATACGACAGACAAGCGTTTTAATACACATTGGCTTAATTTAACTATTTGTACGAGGAAAATAAGTACTACATAACAAAAAAACACCCTCAGTACATGTCAGTTAACAGCACCGAGGGCATTTTTTATTTGAAATGGGTGAATGAAGTCTTCAGTTTAGGAGGCCCCGTGGAGGCCGTATCTCTATTCAGGCAAAGAAATATCGTACCATCGTCGAAAGAGTGCAAAACTTTCAGTTTCTTCATCTTCTTGATATCTTTAAGCGAGAGAAGTTCGGGATTGGGATCAGAATAAAACCAAATCAAAACAATGGGAGATTCGTCTGCGAACATCTTTACATCCCCTTTGTACGCTCGTTCGGGTACTGCCTCTACAGCATAATTGGTATAAAAATAAACAGCCTGACTATGATTGGAATAGACCACAGAATCGGGATCAAAATAAATTCTGTTACGCTGCACAAAATGAATGGTAGGAGATTGACGCCAGCTATCTTCCGTATAACCGGGAATGCCGGACTCTTGCATAAACGAATAATTATCGGCATTGACGGCATAATAATTAACACAGAGACCAACGGAAACCGCCATAAATATAATACCTACACCCCACTTATGCCGCTTTTTGTGCAGTGCCCTGATCCATGCCGGCACTTTATGCGTTACTCCCCAGAGAAAAGGCAGAAAAGCAGCCGAGAGCAACCGGTTATTAATCTTTTCATATCTGGAAATGGTAGACGAAAGAATAATGAACCCAACATAAACGATAAAAAATGCGATAACAATATTTTCGTACGAATGATAATCCTGCTTTTTCTTCAAATTTTTCAGAAACAGCCAGACAAACAACGCTATAATCAGCAAACTGATAATTATAAAGAAGTAATGGCCGTCACCCCCGAGCGATGTCCAGTCCGACAGCACGCTACCCGAGTAGGCAATATTATCGGACAACG
>CAZFTY010000401.1:0-2702 GCA_964521835.1 uncultured Microbacter sp. | reverse complement strand
ATGATCGATTTTTACCGGATTCCGGTTCGGGATATTGCCCGTATCAAGCAAGGTGACGATTTTGTGCGTGAAGATGGCGAAATCGTACCGAACGACCGTTTGACCACAGCGCCTAATCCGGTGCGTAAATATGCCTATTGTTCCGATACGGCCTATTCGGAAAAAATTGTTCCGATTATCGAAGGTGTCGATCTTTTGTACCACGAGGCCACGTTTATGCAGAGTGAAATTGTGAGGGCGAAAGAGACGGCTCACTCTTCGGCACAGCAGGCTGCCGAAATTGCCAAAGCGGCGAAGGTTAAGAAACTTATTATCGGTCACTATTCGGCTCGTTACGACAGTCCGAACGGTCTTTTGGCTGAAGCCCGGGCCATTTTTCCCGACACGCAACTGGCTTTTGACGGAATGCGGCTCGATGTCTGATTTTTTATTTCAAAAATTCAGATTCCAAAATTCAAATAGAGAGGAAACAAAGTATATTTGTTGTTCCGGAATCTTGAAATGGTGAATCTTGGAATAGTTATTTTGTAATTTTTCAATCGTAAATAAATATATGGAACATAACCCTTTTCAGCGCCGGCCACAGTCGCGCAACAACTCAAAACCGAATCCTTTTCGTCCCAAATGGGAACACCGGCCTCCCAGTTCGGATCTGATTTTCGGTATCCGTGCCGTCATCGAAGCACTCGAAGCCGGGAAAGAGGTGGATAAAATTCTGATAAGAAGAGAGTTGTCGAGCGATTTGGCGAAAGAACTTTTTGCTGTTTTGCAGGGACGTAATGTGCCGGTGCAGCGTGTTCCGGTTGAAAAACTGAATGCGATTACCCAGAAGAACCATCAGGGTGTGATTGCCTACGCCGCGGCTATCGAGTACCAGCAGATTTCCAACATTATTCCGGCATTGTACGAAGAGGGAAAGAACCCGTTGGTGGTGGTGCTTGACGGCGTAACCGATATTCGCAACTTCGGAGCTATTGCCCGTACGTGCGAATGCGCAGGCGTAAATGCTATTGTGGTGCCGTCGCGGGGTGGTGCCGCCGCGAATGCCGATGCGGTCAAAACCTCGGCGGGAGCTTTGCATGTGATTCCGGTTTGCCGTGAAAACAGCCTGTTAGATGCTGTCAAATTTCTGAAAAGTTCGGGATTGAAAGTGATAGCTGCCACCGAAAAAGCGGCAAAAGATTTTACGGCAATTTCATATAAAGAGCCGATCGCTATTGTGATGGGATCGGAAGATGTCGGGATTTCCGATGAAATACTTCGCTTGTGTGACGAGTTGGTCTCTATTCCCGTGTTGGGAACCATTGCTTCGTTGAATGTTTCGGTAGCTGCCGGAGTATTGATTTATGAGGCGGTAAAACAGCGTCGCTAATGCAGGCATAATGATAAAACACAAATGACTGACTCGCAAGAATCAGTCATTTGTGTTTTGTGGAAATTGTTTTTCTTCCCTGTTTTGTTTGGGAATCAGAATGCCGTGCATAAAGGCATTGATAATAAATCGTTTGTTGTATTTCATCTTTTCGCTTACCCTGTCGCGTACGTAGGGGGTTTCAATGCCCCGGAGCGCGTAATGAAATATTTGAGCCGAAAGTTCGGCATCGTGCAGATTGAAATACCCTTTCTCTTTTCCTTCCTGAAAAATTCCGACCAGAAGCTTGATCTCTTTGATGTCGAAACGGCGGCGGGCTTTCTCTACTTCATAAATGTCGCGGAAAAAATCGGATCGTAGCGAACCGTTACGGGTTATTGATTCTTTCACCGCATCTAAGCGTGTGAAGATATACTCAGCCAGTTTTTTATCGGGAGGAATATCCAGCGCGGCAACTTTTTGCAGTTTCTCATTCAGAATGTTGAGCTCTTGTTCGATTACCGCCAGATAGATCTGATCTTTATTGCTGAAATAGGTATACAGCGTGCGTCTGCCTTTGTTGGAGGCATTCGCGATGTCGTTCATCGTGGTGTTTGCTTTTCCCCATTTGGCAAAAAGCATCCGGGCGACATCTACAAGCATGGCGCGCGTTTTTTGTCCTGTAAGAGAAGCTATGGATGGCATCGTTCAATTTGATTTCGATTGTTGCGCAAAAATAATAAATTTGAGCAGAATTGAGTCGTTTTGGGATTGTTTTTTTAGTTAAAAAAGATTGAAATAATTTTTGCGAAGAAAATTGATTTACCCATAGGTTTTGTAACTATGCACAGAACTATCTGTAGGCCGTTTTTCGCTCAGACAGAGTCTTTTTTGTCAATTCATCGTTCTGTCCGGTGTGTTGGAAAAACGGCATTAAATAAGACTACATAAGATACTCTATTTTCTGTATGGCTTTTTTGTCTTTGGCGAAATTTGATGTAATTTCGTTGAAGCAAAACAAAGTCCCGCTGCAAAGAAATAAACGATATAAAATCAAAACATTAAACCATTTTATTATGACTCCGGTTGTTAGTATTATTATGGGCAGTACCTCCGATTTGCCCGTTATGGAAAAAGCCGCCAAGGTTTTTGACGAGTTCCAGATTCCGTTCGAAATTCATGCCCTTTCGGCTCACCGTACCCCGAAAGAGGTGGAAGCATTTGCCACCGGCGCGCGCGAACGCGGCATCAAAGTAATTGTGGCTGCTGCCGGTATGGCTGCTCACCTCCCGGGTGGGATCGCTTCGATGACTCCGCTACCCGTGATTGGCGGGCCTATCAACGCGTCGCT
>CAZFTY010000400.1:0-2705 GCA_964521835.1 uncultured Microbacter sp. | reverse complement strand
TACTCTACCGATCGCAAACTCCGTATCTATTCGTGGAATTATATTTCGGACGACGGAAACTATCGTTTCTTCTCCTATTTTCAATTCTTCAACTCCCGATTGATCTTCATTCCCCAGAATCGTCCGGGTTATCTACCCGATGAAGATCGCATAATTGATGCAAGAAACTGGTACGGAGCGCTCTACTACTCAGCCATTCCGTTCCGCTATCAAAACAAAGACAGCTACATTCTACTGGGCTGGTCTAATTATCAGAACACACTGAATTTCAAAGTAATGGATATTGTTTCGCTCAATGAAGAGACGCTCACTTTCGGATTACCTGTTTTTATCCGACCGGACAAAAGCAGCTATCGCGTAACACTTCCCTACTCTGCCGACCACTCGATGGCTCTGCAATACGATCAAAAACTCGGTTTACTCATATTCAGCCATATGAACGACGAATCGAGCAAAAACGGTAAAATTCCGGACGAATCTTTTTCCGGGTTTCAACTCACTTCCGATAAATTGATCTACAAGAACGAAGTCACATTCGAGCACCAGGAAGCAACGATTCCACGCACAAAAATAGAGTATGGCCTCGACGGTCATAAATAATCGCACATTTTCTATTTACCCTTTGGAAATTAAGGAAAAACAGTTACCTTTGCAAACCATTTAGCCGTAATCGCTGGCAGAAGAGAGAGAACTGTTATGTTGCGCGCTAACTCTAAATTAATTAATTGAAAAACAATGGATTTAGTTAAAGTTGCAGAACAAGCATTCGCCCTGGAGCGCGCTCTTCCTGCATTCAAAAGTGGTGATACAATCACTGTTGCTTATCGTATTATTGAAGGAAACAAAGAACGTATCCAGCAGTACAAAGGCGTGGTAATCAAAATTACCGGTCATGGAGACAAAAAACGGTTTACCGTTCGTAAAATGTCCGACAATGTTGGCGTTGAACGTATCTTCCCGATGGATTCTCCTTTCATCGATAGCATTACAGTGAACAAGGTTGGTAAAGTTCGCAGAGCAAAATTATATTATTTGCGTGCACTTACCGGTAAAAAAGCCCGTATCAAAGAAAAACGTATTTGATTTGTTTTTCAAACGATCAATGATAAAAAGGAAGCTCGCGCGAGTTTCCTTTTTTTGGTTCTAATCCGATAAAACTGATGAACCTGATTATAGACCAAGGAAATAGCTCTGTCAAAATCGCAGTTTTCGAGCAAGACAGCCTTCTGTTGGTTGAAAGGTATCCCCTTTTGACCAAGGAAATCATTCTCGGCTTTTTCAACCGTTTTGAAATTTCAGCCATCATCCTTTGTTCGGTCACTACCATAAACGAAGCGACCACACACTATTTACGTCACTTGCCCGTCTGCTTCATAGAATTGACTCACGAAACGCCGCTACCGATCAGAAACGACTACTCAACGCCTCAAACGCTGGGCAAGGATCGGATTGCTGCGGCAGTAGGAGCCAACAGCATAAAGCCGGATACAAACTTACTTATTATCGATGCCGGAACCGCTATCACATACGATTTCGTCTCATCCGACAACACCTTTCAGGGTGGCAACATTGCGCCGGGAGCCAGAATCCGGTTACGCGCACTACATGAGTTCACCGGCAAGTTACCTTTAGTCGAAGAAAAAACAACCGATTATTTAATCGGAAAAAATACAGTCGATGCCATAACTGCCGGAGTCATGCAAGGCATTGAATTTGAAATAGAAGGATACATAACTTTGTTTATGCAAAAGTATCCTGATCTTTCAGTTTTTTTAACTGGTAGAGGCTCAATTCCTTTTGTGGCAAAGCTAAAAAATCCCATCTTTGCAGAGCTAAACTTAGTACTGATAGGCCTTAACCGAATATTAACTTATAATGCACAGCTATAGAATCGTTTGCGCACTAGTTGCTTTAATAATGGGTGTTGCCGCAATGGCACAAAACAACACAAACTCGCCTTATACCCGTTACGGGCTCGGAGAGTTGAGAGAACCCGGCATGGGTCGGAGTCAGGCAATGGGTGGAATCGGTTACGGAGTAAGAAGCCTTAATTCCATCAATCCGGCCAACCCGGCATCCTACAGTGCAATCGATTCCATGACCTTTTTATTTGATATGGGGGTTACGGGTTTAGCCTCGCACTTTAATGATGCCACAGGCAGCCGTTCTACACATAACGGCAATCTGGACTATATGGCAATGCAAATGCCCCTGGGCAAATACTTGGCAACCAGCATCGGTATCATTCCTTATTCCTTTACCGGGTACGACTATTCTATCAGCGGGATGAAACAATTTGACGGACTCAGTGACACCATCAACTATACACAAAGCTACAAAGGTACCGGAGGCATATCTCAACTCTACGGAGGTTTATCTGTAAAACTCTTCAAACACATTTCGCTGGGTGCCAACGCTATTTATCTCTTTGGAAACAACACCTATTCACGAGCTCTGGCTATCAACGATATTTCGAACAGTTCGTTAACGTCTCATACCACTTCCGAATACATTAAAATAGATGTCGCCTCGTTCAACGTCCGTCTGGGCGCTCAGGTGTTCGGTAAAGTATCTAACAAAGGATATGTCACTGTCGGTGCTATGTTTGAGCCGAAAATGAACCTGAACGGATCGTACGATATGCTTATCCTGGGATTAGACAGCACGATAAAGGTACCCACATCCCACTATTTTGAAACCCCGAT
>CAZFTY010000399.1:0-2706 GCA_964521835.1 uncultured Microbacter sp. | reverse complement strand
GCCGCTTTGGGCACGGGAGCCGACCAAAAAACGCCACTTCCCTGCGCCATTTGCGTATCCACAAAACCGGGACGGATATCCGTTATGTAAATATTGTATTTCTGATGATTTGCCAACTGCCGTAACGATTGAAGATAGTGCATATTATACCCTTTGCTGGCACTAGAAGCCGGAGCATATCGGTTTCCACGCAAACCGGCTATCGAACTGACGGCTGCAATATGCCCGTGATTTTGTTGCGCGAAATAGTTGAAAGCCCAGCCAACCACAGCAGTAAAGCCCGACACATCGGTTTGGATGGTAAGCTGTTCCGTTTCGGGAGCCAGTTCACTATTGCGCTTGCCATAACCCGAGCTAAGGATCAACAAATCGAGACCGCCCAACTGCTCTGTGAGAGCGTCCAAACATCTCTCTACCAACGAAACAACTCCAATATCGAATGCCGATGCAAAATAGCGCTCCGGAGATTCGGCCCGAAGTTCCGCTAACAACTCTTCCCTACGTCCGGTAATACCGACGGCACAGCCCCGGGAAGCATACAACCGGGCAACTTCTCTTCCGATTCCGGAAGTAGCCCCCAAAACGATCACTTTTTGCATCAACAACAAACCATTAACCCGGCATGCTGTTCATTCCCACCAATTTTGGTTACGATAACAGAATCCGGACTTTCGGTGTAAAGTTCTATAAAATTATCGAAACAACAAGTAGATACGCTCAAAAAAACGACGGACAACCGTACAAACAGCCATACAACCGGCAACATCAACTCGGCCGATCAACAATACACTCTATATCAACAATAAAAAACAGACAAAATTACCTTTTCGCTAAAAAACAGGCCTTCATCACTCCCAAATACACAAATATATCGAAAAATAAATTTAACTTTGCACGCCAAACATTCACCAAATTTAAATCAAGAACGCTAAGCTGTTCGCAAAGGCAGCTACAATGGCAATCAAAACACCGATCACAAATCGGGAACCAGAACCATTCCCGTTACTAAATTATGCTTTCTTTTTCAGTAATAATGAAAATCCAACAATTATGAGTACAACAAAACGCACCCTCTGCATGGTTTTGGCTCTTGGCTTTTTCAGCCTCTTTTCAGCCAAAGCACAAAGCGACATCTCCGACCTGTTCAAGTCGGGATTAAATGACATACAAACGCTGGCAAACGGTTGCATTAAACCGTTTGGCTACGGTTTTTCGGCCGGACTGGGAAATAATTGGTACAACACCGCTGCCACGCACAAAGTATTAGGATTCGACATTACGGTTGGTGGCAATGCGGTTTTCACTCCGTCCAGTGACAAAACATTCAGTCTATCCGGATTAAAGAATCTTACTGCCGTGAATGGAGAAAAAACAGCTCCTACATTCGGAGGCAAAGGCGACGGAGTTGACTTGGTTCTCCAACAAAACATCTATGGAACCTCACGAACCATAGCTCAATTCAGAACTCCGAAAGGAGTCTCCCGGGTAACTCCGGTTCCCAGCCTTCAGCTCACCCTCGGCTTACCCCTTGGCAACGATCTGTCGGTGCGCTTTACCCCAACCATCAACGCCGATAATTATTCCGGCAATATGTGGGGTATCGGATTAAAACACAATATCAAGCAATGGATTCCGGTTTTAAAGCTTCTTCCCTTCGATGCAGCAGTAATGGTCGGTTATACCAAATTCAACCTCAATTATAGTTTCGACAACCCTATAACTCCATCCGATCTGGTGAACGATCCGACTTGGATATCAGCTCCCAGTGGAGTATCGTACAACAACCAGGGATTGAAGTTAAAAGCAAATGCGTTGATGGTAAATGCCATTATTTCCAAACGCATCGCATTCCTGACGCCGTACTTAGGTTTCGGTATTACGCGAAGCAGCTTCAATTTCAATTTTACCGGAAACTTTCCTGTGTTGGGCAATTTTGATACAAGCACCCAAAAATTCAAAGTTGAAACATGGACCGATCCTGTTAAGCTCCATTATTCGTTGGTACAACCCGGAGCAACCATCGGTTTGCGCATGAAATTACTCTGGCTTTTTGCATTCCATGCCCAATACACGCTGCAAAAATATTCGACCGCGTCCGTCGGATTCGGACTGAACTTCAGATAACCGATTCGCAAACAACAAACCGAAGCCGGGGTAAGTACTCACTTGCTCCGGCTTCGGTGCGTTTTGCCCCTACTTAAATTCTGATAAGAGACGTCAACAATGCCCAATGTTACTAAAAGTAGAAACCGGGAGATACTAAAAGAGTTAAGAGGCCGTTTTAAGAAGCAGAATAATCGCAAAGGAGTCCCTGAAACTTACTTTACACCAACTTTTCCCGTATGATCCGCATTCTTTTGTTTTACATTGTTATCTTTTTCACCGCCATCCTCCTGACCGGATGCAGCCAACAAGATCTTCAATCGATCGCCACTTCGCCCGGCACGAACCTTTATCTGGCAAATAATACCCGCAGCGCAGACAGCAACAATATTGCCGCCTACTCAACCAACGGAACCACGGTCAAACTAACTAACGGAACCCAATCGGCCTACAGCTCTTCGTTGTTCGTCTCGGGCAGCGACGTCTACGTGGCCGGTTATGAATATTCCGCCAGCGGCTATCCCGTTGCCAAATATTGGAAAAACGGAACCGCCGTCAACCTCACCGATGGCACGACCAACGCCTACGCAAGTTCCATTTGTG
>CAZFTY010000398.1:0-2712 GCA_964521835.1 uncultured Microbacter sp. | reverse complement strand
ACGATGGTTCCGTTGTTGCTCCAGTTGATGAAAGAGTAGCCGGTGTTGGCGGTAGCGGTCAGCGTGCAACTCGATCCGTCAGTATACGTTCCGGCTCCGATCACAGAGCCTCCTGCCGGGGGATTTACAGTCACTGTAACGCCATGTCTGCTATTATCGACAACAAAGTTAGCAATGAAATCGTGATTGGAGTTTACAAGCAATGTGTCCGTGGCTTGTGTGGAGTAGATGGTTCCATTCTCCGTCCAGTTTGTGAACAGATATCCGGTATTGGCATTGGCTGTCAAAATACAGGTAGATCCGGGAATGTAGTTGCCGGCTCCGCTCACGGTTCCCCGGGTTGCGTTGTTTGCTGTCGTGGTAACGGCATAGCTTGTCGTATAATTGATACAGGCTCCAGTTCCTTCTATTCCGTTATTGACTGTTTTGACACAATAGGTGCCCTGCCGGGCCGCGGTAACGGAGTAGGCTGGCGTATCCGATTTTCCTGTCAATGTGTTATTGTAATAGATATTATAACTGATGGGGTTGTCGAGCTTGATGGTGCCCCGAACACAGAAATTATAATCGAATGATTTATTGTCAAGTAGCGAAAAACCGGAAGAATCGCCGAAAAATGCTCCGTAATTATAACTGCCCGTCGTGCGTACCTGAGGGCCTCTGTCTACTGACAGAGTATACCCGGTGGGAGAGGTGTACTTTACGGCAACGCCATAATTCACGCCGGATTCGATAGTGACTGGGGTGGTAAATTGGAATTCATTCCACGCGTTGGCTGTCACTCCGCTGATCGCCTGGCTTTGTAAGCTGGTTGCCGACACATTGTCGCCGGAGACAGATGTGATTTTGTATATCTCTATAAAATAGTTCGTTGAGTTGTTGTCTGTGGGCATAAACTTAATTCCCGCCCATTTTTTGCCTACGTATTGTTTTAATGAATCGGCACTGTATATTTGTCCGCACGACCATGTTTGAGGTGAATTTGCAACTAATGAAGCCTGCAAACTCCGCCCATCCCAGTGTTGTTCCTTTATCGTATCGACCAATGCCGGAATATTGGCGGGTCTGTTCCATGATAAAATAAGATTAGAAGCGTTCACCGTGCCCGACAGATTTAATGGAGTAGGAGCCACGGTCTGGTTCTGCATGAAACTGAAGGAAATTTTCCCTCCATTTTCAACGATGTTGGTGAGCGGTTTCAAACAATTCGATCCGTTCCATGCTTTGGCGGATGGTGTTGTACTATCTGTAAACGAAGTTTTTGCCGATGTACCCGGGAAAGGGCATCCTCCGGAATTAATATTCCCGTATGAGGCAACGGTAGAGGATGGGTTGACGGTTGCCGAAGCACAAACCGGATATACTTTTTGCGGAGCTGTTGTGTTGAGATTATAAAAGAGATCGTCGGCATATTTGGCAATGTGATAAATCATCAATCCGTGTCCGGGGAGGGAGCTGTCGTATCCGCTTTGTTGTCTGTTTTCGAGCAGATAGTACTCACCATGAGTAGGAGTTGTGATGATGTATGCTTCTCCTTTCGTACCGTTGGCAGCCATATTGCTAATAGTGGCGGGTGCCGTGAGCGTCGTAGGGGTAATCCATCCGTAACGGTATTTTTGATAGAGTGTCAGATTAGGAGGACAGGTGCCGTAATAGTTAGATCCAATATTGTTCCAGCTTCCACTGGCCATCAAGTCCCAAACTCCGGTGCCGGGATAATCTCCATCGCCACTATTGTCGTAGTTAACGTCATAATAATCGGGAGCTCCGATCACGTGATTCAGCTCGTGGCAAAGTACTCCCATGGTACAGGTAACATTGGTCGTGTTGGCATACAATTCCGGCGTGCAGAGGTAATGAGAGATGGGACAATAACTCGGCGGATCGAAATCGCCTTGGTGCGACCAAATAGCATCCGTGGTTATTCCGGTGAACTCTTGTCCGTTACCGGCAAAAATAACGCTGATGGCGCTGTAACCGGCAAAACTAAACGAAGGATCGCTGGTATGAATGGCTCTGATGGCCTCCTGAACCAACGAGTCGGGATGTTGGTCGTTACCTGTTGTTCCGCCAACATCTTTACCGTAATATGCCCGGTTGTTGGCCGCAACAAAGGGACCCTTTACGTCGAATGTCATGGAAAATTTGCCGTATGAATTGGCTTCAAAATACTCTTTTACAGAACTCTGGTTGTTGTTGGTATTGTAGCCGGTTTGGTTGAACAGATTGTTGAAATCGGCTGTCGTTTTGGTGTAGGTTACATCTTTGAACGACATCAGCACCACCAGAATCTTCACTGTGCCGCTGGGAGCTGCCGAGCTCTTTTGTTGCTGAGTGGTTTGAGAGACCGTTTTACTCCGAAAACGAACAGAGTCGAGTTGTGCCTGACTGAAAAACACTTTGTTTGTTTGCGCCGATAAAAAACTTTTTACTCTTGCCGGACGCTTCGATATATCCTGAGCGATTACATCGGAAGCGACCATATTACTCCGTTCGTCTTTGGTCGCATAGGTAATATAGCCGTTGCTGTTCCTCATCAAGGTTATGCCATCGGGGCTCTCCATCCAGTGGATATGTTCATCTCCTTTTTGAATGACGGAGATGGTAGTTCCGTCGGGTTGCGTGATCTTTACCGATCCCGGGAAAGCCGATACGGCAGCTACCTTAACGGCACAAGCGAGTAGAAATAAAATGATATAAAAAATTTTCTTC
>CAZFTY010000397.1:0-2728 GCA_964521835.1 uncultured Microbacter sp. | reverse complement strand
TTGAATCGCACACATTTCTTGAAATTACTTCCCCGCATCATGGCGAATCGATTCAGGATAAGACAACCATTAAGCGGATGGCCTGTAATTACTGCAACGGAACCGGTGAAATCCTGCACCTTGATAATAATAACGACCGTGAGTTTATTATCTGCCCTTGCTGCCACGGAACACGTCACGTGGATGCCGTGATTACCATATCCTTTGAGCCTTCGAAATTTATTTTGATGAAATCTAAAATATAACTATTGCAAAATCATATTTTCTGTATTACCTTTGCCCCCGACTATCATACATATATTCTTGGGCAACGAATCCAAATTTGATTTTTAAACCAAGATAAAGGCAACGCCCTTCATGGTGGTACGAGAGGAAACGACCGTACAGCCCATTCGCCCTGCGTATGTGTGATAGTCACACCTTCGTTGGGCGTTGCTGTTTTATCACAATTCTTATCGCTATGACTATCAGTAAGAATGAAGCTGGCAACTTTCTGCCATTAAAAGTGTTTACATTTAATCCGACCAATCAACCTATTCGGATTGAAATGATTGAAAAAGAGCCTTATTTCGTCGCGAATAATTTATGCGGAGCATTGGGCATAAGTAATAGCAGAGATGCTATTTCTCGGCTCGATGATGATGAAAGAAGGGTGTCGGCATTACCGACACCCTCTGGAAAACAAGAAATGAATCTTGTGAACGAAAGCGGATTATATAATCTGATCTTTCAAAGTCGAAAACCCGAAGCGAAAGTGTCTCGAAAATGGGTAACAGGCGAAGTACTTCCAGCTATCCGAAAAACGGGTAAGTATGAAACGATGCCGGCTGCTCAGTTGCCAGTTAAAAAGCGGAACCACAACCGAATCACAAAGGAGCGGATGGTTTCTATTCTGGCGGATGTTTGCCGTATTGATAACAGCGAGCTCCGCGCGTCGTTAACTTCTAAACTGATAGGAGGGCACACGGTATGAAAACACGCTATTTTGATAAAAGCAGCGAAATGACCGCTTTTGCAGAGTCAAAGCGGGGTATATACTTCCGCGTCCGAACTGAATGTAAATGCCATTGCAAGGACAATCGCCGCAACTCTATTCTTGTAGTGTGGCATTCGTTTGTTATTTACAAATTAATTCGCTGCAAAGCGTGCAGAAAGGAGGCCGAAAATGGTAACCTTTAATAAAGACAGTTTTACGATAACGATACAAACCGGAGGTAACCCTATTGAAAACTGGTTGGATTTGAATGGCCAGCTTACACAGTTGCTTTCGGCTATCGATAATGAAGAGGCTGTAAGGCCAACACCATGGATGGTGATAAATTTGCTCTCCGATATGATGCCCGATTGGGAGACTGCTAAGAAAATGACCGACAAATAATGCTTTTGCCTCCCAATAGGGAGGCATTTGCTTTTTAAATGGTATTTAATTAGCTTTGTGGTATGCTAAAAAAATAAATTGTTAATATTGAATGATATGGATTTTTTTACAAATATGAATGCGAAGAGAAAAATTTTACTCGGAATTGGTGTTATTTGTTTGTTTATTTTTATTGATATGTGCAGTCATAAATCTGATGTTAAAACATTTGATGAAATAAGAAAAGAAGATTCCATCGCGGCTATAAAAGAAGATACAACATTATTAACTTACGAAAACAAGCCGGTTATTCAAAAATGGGAATATAGTGAAGATGCTAATGTTATGACAGATTCAAAAGATTATTATGCGTCTATAAAAGCTAACGATCTACTTTATTTTGATTCTCCGTATGAGGGTGGGGTTTCAGCCTCAATTGTATTAAGACATAGAGACGGCAAAAATGACATAATGCTT
Organism: uncultured Microbacter sp.; assembly: GCA_964521835.1. Taxonomy (GTDB): domain Bacteria; phylum Bacteroidota; class Bacteroidia; order Bacteroidales; family Paludibacteraceae; genus Microbacter. Next base: position 894 of record CAZFTY010000397.1, on the reverse strand, counting down.
CAAATATCAAAAGGTCAATTCTTGTCAAATTCATTAGGAAATAAAACTATAAGGGTAAGATTTGATAAACAAAAGCCGGAAAGATATTCGTACGTAGAGCCATCAGATGGTAGTACTGAAGTTATTTTTATACGTAACGCCTCTAAATTTCTATCAAAATTAAAACAGACAAATAGAACAATAATAGAATGTGAATTTTATGATGAGGGCATAAGGACAATGACGTTTAATACGGATAGTCTAAAATGGAAGTATTAACCAAAAGCCCCTCGAATTTGAGGGGCTTTTTTTATGCGTATGTTTCGACTATAATAGGAATACTTGCTTGTGGCGTGTTTATTATTGTGCCTTTTATGAGCTTTCCGTCTATCTCTTTTTCCTCCGTACTGAAATCAATCAGGCTATTGTCAATAAGGTCGTCGATGCAGCATTGAAAGTTGATTTGATGATAATAGTAGTAATCGGTTGTTACTGGCTTTTCGCTGTCGATATGCAGCTTTTTGAAACCAAGCCCTACTGCTGATGTGTTGTTGATGATGTAACGGCAAATGGCAAGGTATCGCAAATGGTCGAGTCCTTCCAGGCATTTCGGGCTATGGTTGTCCGTTTCCTCCATAAATTCATCAATGACATGCGCTTCGAGCGTGAAGATGTTGTTTTTGTAGTCGATTGAGTAATCGAAAAATAGAGCCGGAAGTGTGAATTCAAACTCTTTAGGAGCGAGTGGCTGTCCCTGATAGATGTCGATAAACGGCGCTATCAGTCCGTTGTTGGTAAATAATGCTTTTTTTGACTCGAATTTGGTAAGAAGAGCCTCGTAGATGGGATACATGGTAATTATGAATTATGAGTTATGAATTATCGGACAAATTTGTGAATGGCACGGTTTATTTC
>CAZFTY010000396.1:0-2730 GCA_964521835.1 uncultured Microbacter sp. | reverse complement strand
ACTATTCGGAAGAGATCAAATTGTTGTAAATGAGCTGTAAATGAAAATATATTTGGCACCTTTACATGGGCTTACCGACTGGATGTTTCGTGAAGCTTTTTCCAAACACATCGGGTTGTTCGACAAAACGTTTACGCCGTTTGTGCGGGTTCAAAACGGAGAGTTTTATCGTCCCAATCAATGCAACGATTTGTTGCCGGAACATAACTGTTTTCAGAAGCCGGTGCCTCAATTTCTTGGAAATGATGCCGCTTCCTTTTTCCGGTTCGAAGAGTTGTGCTTGCGGTACGGTTATACTGAAGTAAATATCAACATGGGGTGCCCTTATCCGATGGTGACCGGCCGGCGGATGGGCGCCGGATTATTGCCTTATCCGAACGAAATAGCCGGATTGCTGAACGAAATTTTTAGTTCGGCGAGAACAAAAATATCCATCAAATGCCGTCTTGGAATGGAAAATGCTTCTGAATTTGAAGCCCTGATTCCTCTTTTCAACGAATTTCCTTTGGAAGAAATTATTATTCATCCGCGGGTCGGTAAGCAACAATACAAGGGGAATGTTGATTTTGAGGCATTTCTCAATTATGCGTCGGCTCTGAAAGCCCCGGTTTGTTACAACGGCGATGTCAATAGTTACGAAGATGCGGCTCGTGTTTTGCAAAAAGTGCCTGAAGTTAAGGCTCTGATGCTGGGTCGGGGTGTTTTGGCAAATCCCTTTTTATTATCGGAAGTAAGGAACGAACTGCTCACCGCGGAAGACAAAGCGACGAAGCTGAAGAATTTTCATGCGGAACTGATAGCCTGTTGTCAACAAAAATATTCGGGTGACCACCATTTTCTGAAACATCTCGAAGAGTTGTGGAGTTACCACGCCGCGGCTTTTGAGAATAGTCATAAATTGTTGAAGCAGATTAAGAAATGTAAGTCGCTGGCGCAATATGAAGCGATTGTTTTCCATGCTATTGAGGCATTGAAAGATGTGGAGTAGATCTGGTTTTCGGGTAACTGTTGCTACAAAAGTATCGAATTGAGTAGCTTTGTGTGAAATTTGCAAATAATAGAATAATTGAAATGTTATTACAGAAAGAGCGGAGCGAAATTATCTCGCTCATTCAGCAGGAAGTTATTCCTGCTATCGGATGCACCGAACCGATGGCGGTTGCTTTGGCAGTAGCTAAAGCGGTAGAGATATTAGGCGTTGTTCCACAAAAAATCGATGTGTATCTGAGCGCCAATATGCTGAAAAATGCGATGGGTGTTGGGATCCCGGGTACCGGAATGGCGGGCTTGCCCATTGCCATTGCCATGGGGGCATTGGTTGGAAAACCTGAATATGGATTGGAAGTGTTGCGTGATATTACTCCTGATACTCTCGATGAGGGAAAACGAATGATTGACCAAAAGAGAATTAATGTTCACCTGAAAGAGAATATCAGCGAAAAATTGTACATCGAAGTTCTTGTTTCTGCGGAAAATGAAACCGCGAAAGCTGTTATCAGTCATGAACATACCCATTTTGTTCATTTGGAAAAAAACGGAGAAATAGAGATGGCAGAGAAGCGCGAGACCGAGGGAGCGGTGGCGGTTGAATCCGAATTGCAACTTTCTTTCGATAAGGTATGCGACTTTGCACTTGAGACCCCGGTCGATGAGCTTCATTTTATCCTTAAGGCTGGCGAGATGAACAAAGCGGCAGCGATGGAGTCGATGAAGGGAGAGTATGGCCATTGTGTGTCGCATACGCTGGCTAACGGGATGCTGGGTAATAACGTATTTACCCGCATGTTGTCGGTGACGGCGGCTGCCTGCGATGCCCGTATGGCAGGGGCCATGTTTCCGGTGATGAGTAACTCGGGAAGCGGAAATCAGGGTATTGCCGCCACTTTACCGGTATCGGTCTATGCTGAAGAAACCGGTAAGTCGGAAGAAGAACTGGCACGGGCGCTTACACTGAGCCACCTGATGACGATCTATATCAAACAGAGCCTCGGACGTTTGTCGGGCTTGTGCGGCGCGGTGGTTGCGGCTACCGGTTCGGCCTGTGGAATCACCTACCTGATGGGAGGCAGCCGCGAACAGATCGGTTATGCTATTAAGAATATGATTGGCAACATAACCGGGATGATTTGCGATGGAGCAAAACCCAGTTGTGCGTTAAAAGTTTCAAACGGGGTTTCGACGGCAACCCTTTCGGCCATGATGGCCATGGAGAATAAGGTGGTATCGGCAGTGGAGGGTATTACAGATGAAAATGTGGATAAAACCATTCAAAACCTGACCAAAATAGGTCGCGACGGTATGTGCGAAACCGACCGGCTGATTCTGGAAATTATGACAAACAAATAGAAGTTACTTCTAAACAGTTGCTAAATGGGCGGTATGCTACTTGCAATCGCTTTGGTGGCAGCTTATCTTTGCAATCAAATTTAAAAAAACAAGGCATTACAACCAATAAGATTACTCAGAATGAAAAAATATAGCGTATTACTCCTGTCTCTCTTGTGCTTTGCCGCTGTTTTCGGACAGATTCAACGTCCTGTTACCTGGTCGTTTGCGCAAAATAGTGTCAAAGGGCAAGAAATTCAGTTTGTCTTTAAGGCATCTATCGATCACCCTTGGCATATTTACGGGGTGAATCATCCAGCTGACGGCCGCATGTACACGTTTAGTCCTTTCGTCTATATGTGTGACATTGGTGCGGATTGGAAGCCGGTTGCGCTATCCAATTTT
>CAZFTY010000395.1:0-2733 GCA_964521835.1 uncultured Microbacter sp. | reverse complement strand
TAGATACAAGTTACCACATGGATTTGGCCAGTTACGAAAAGGCCTCCAAAGAGATGGTGGCAAAATTTCCCCGTTGCAAAAAGGTATTTATAGAGTTCCGCAATACAATTAACGCCAATCACAATACCCTTGCCAGCGTGCTCTATTCGGAAGGAACGATGAAGCATACCCGTGTGTACGACATTACGCATGTAGTCGATTGTGTCGGTGTGGGTGATGCGTTTGTGGGCGGTATGATTTACGGAATGATTGCCTACCCGCACGACGATCAGAAAGCCCTCGACTTTGCACAGGCCGCCTCTACGCTGAAAAATACCATTCAGGGAGACTTCAATCTGATTTCTGTTGCCGAGGTAGAAGGGCTGATGAAAGGTGATGGTTCCGGACGGGTATCAAGATAACGTGTAATTATATCATGTGTTTCATGTCACATGTTTTTCCCTGCTTAACTCTATAAATTAACACTATATGGTAATGTTTGTACCTACAAAGCCATCATTTGATAGGGTAAATAGCACTTACCCCTACACACAAATGTTAAATAATCAAAAAGTACACCCATATCCTTATTGTATTATTTAAGAATTATGAATTATACATATTGTGCTGTTTGTTAGTATCGTAACAAATATTAACATCAAAAAATCTTGATGACTATCACTCTTGAGTAATATTTAGATCTGATTACATTTGTTGTTTCATTCCACAGATGTATTATCTTTGCAGCGATAACCTTAATGAAATACATGCCTTGAAGACAGATAAGCCTTTCTTTTAACGTCTGAAAAAAGGAGATTCTGACGTTTATATCGCTACCTGTTTGCAATGTCAAGGGATGTCAGGTAAAAATTATTTTCCTAATTTAATCAGACGGATAATTTTGAATTTATTCGACAATGTTCTTTTTTGTAAAAAAGAGATTTTATGTCGTATCAAATTTTTATCCTCTCTTATATATACTTTTTCTCCAACCAAGGAGTCGATTGCACTAACATATGCCTATCTGAATTAATAGGGATGTGACGATTGTATTCCCTTTTACTAAATGGATGCAGTGGTAGATGAGATATTTTGTGAATCTAAATACTGAAATTTTAACCTTAAATTAATACGCCCATGAGACATATTTCTCCATAAATAACCCCATCAAACAAAAAGCGGAACAATGTTGCGACCATTGTCCCGCTCGTATCAGGCAATACCCTCTTTGTTTCCGAATACTGACATTTTTGGCAGTATTAATGTGGTGTATTGTTTTGATAATGCAAAGATAATCTATTTTTTTACAGAATCTATACCTGTAAAAATGTCTCTCTCTTATTTATCATTCTGTTGAATGATTTGAATCTGAATCAGAACGGAATCTCATAAAGAACAATTAATTAAAAGACTTCCATGCTTTATTTATCATGGGGATTTGAAAAATGAAAAATTATGAGGTTTGAGTTATTGTTTGTCGCAATTTGTTAATAGTACAAATAATGCGCATAAAACCAAGAGGAAGTAAATATTTATTGTTCTGACTAGAGACTAGATGTTGTCGGATGAATAAGCGATGATATCCATGACGTAATTATCATCAATAATTTACAAAACAAAGTTAATCTATGAAAAAAAACAAGTTAGTACGGGTAGTATTTATGATGCTGCCTATGTTGCTCTTGTCGTTTTTGACTTATGCTCAGACCGGTCAGGTTAGGGGTATAGTAACTGACGAGAACGGATCTCCAATTCCTGGAGCGAATGTAGTTGTAAAAGGAACCACAAATGGTAACATGACGGATTTGAACGGACATTACCTTGTTAATGCGGATTCTAAATCAACGTTGGTATTTACATTTATCGGGTATAAAGCCCAGGAAGTTCATGTCGCAAATCAAAAGCAAATCAATGTTAAGCTTGTCCCGGATAATTTGCAGTTGAATGAAGTTGTAGTTGTAGGTTACGGTACAATGAAGAAGAGCGATCTTTCGGGTTCTGTATCTTCGGTTCGTTCCGATGCTCTTAAGAACTTATCAACCAGTGATGCTGCAGCAGCTATTCAGGGTAAAGTTTCCGGTGTTCAGGTTTTGAGTAATTCGGGAGCTCCTGGTCAGGGGGCATCGATCCGTGTACGTGGTTACTCTTCAAACTCGGGTAGTATCGGACCGCTTCTTATTGTAGATGGTCTTAAGGTTGACAACATTCAATATCTTGATCCTTCTATGATTGAATCTATGGAGATATTGAAAGATGCAGCTTCTGCTGCTATTTATGGTGCGGAAGCCGGTAACGGTGTTGTTTTGATTACAACCAAATCTGGTAAGGGAAACTCAAGCATTTCATATGATGTCAATTTAATCAGCCAGAGCCTTGGTAGACATGCTAAACTTTTCAACGCACAGGATTTTATTGCGTACAAAACATTGTCGGGTCTTCCTATCCAAAATCAGTTGACACAAAATAAGTATGATGGAACAGATACCGACTGGTTCAACGTTGTATTTGGTCCTTCTTTCAGCCAACAACATACAATTACGTTTCAGGGGGGAAATACCCAGGGACATTATTTTACTTCTCTTAATGTAACCAACAACAATGGTATTGTAAGAGGGGATAAAGATGTTTATAAACGTATTACAGCCCAGATTAACGCTGATTATAATATCAAACCATGGTTGCAGATAGGTTCAAACAACTCTATTGAATATTGGAATACCAAATCGGTTAGTCAGATGAATCAGTACGGTTCAT
>CAZFTY010000394.1:0-2741 GCA_964521835.1 uncultured Microbacter sp. | reverse complement strand
GCATGTTTACAGAGGAATCCATAACAAACCATTAAGACACTAAGCACCATTCAGCCTTTATTTTGAGTAAGCGGACCTCACCCCAGCCCTCTCCCTGGGAGAGGGAGCTGATTTGTAAGTATAGAGAAGGCGTTTTGCTATAGAAACGTGGTGCGTTTAATTAATCAGTCATGTCATATTCCCCTCCTTGGGAGGGGTTAGGGGAGGTCTCATCTCTTAATGGTAAAAAAATGGCATTGTATGTTGCCTCAAAGCGCACGTCTCATGGCGCGGATAACCTTTATCGGTGAATCGGTAAGTACCATGTTCACAATCCAGTCGGGCAGATGAGTTCCCGGATTGATATAAAATTCCAGCTCCACCAACGATCTGTTCTTGTCGATGGGACGGATTTTCCACTCTTCCCAAAACTCTTTCATGCGCACACACTGATTGTTGACCACGCAAGTGCCCTGCATCGGTACGGCCGTCAGTCGCCGCTCCCCGGTGGCATGATTGAAGGAGGCTGTTACGCTGACACACAAGTCGCGATCCTTAAAAGGCCAGGGCAAATCGTAGACTAAATAGTACTGCGCCAATCGGTCTTTCGCATAGCTCAACACCTTGATTTGAGTTACATCCTTCGTCCACCAGTCGGTTTGGTACACATCTTCAAGTTTGCTGTAAATACGTTCCGCGGGAGTATTGATCTCGGCAATTCCTTTGAAATATTTAAGCCCTTTACCTCCCGATTGGCGGGTATACAGCTGCACACCATCTTTCTCTTTTACAAATTTCCAGTTTTGCGCGTGTAGTGAACCGGGAAGCGTTATAGCAAAAAGCGCCCATGTTGTAATATAAACTAATTTGTGTTTCATTGTCTCTTTTTATTTAATGGTTATCCGCAAAGCGTACTAAGTAATAGATGGCATTGAAAATGCATTATCCGGGATTCACCGCTTGCTTAGGACATCTTGCGGATAATCATATTTTTTTATATGACTATCGGATTAGTTACCTATAGACCTAATCTTTGCGTACTTTGCGCATTCTCAGCGTTCTTTGCGGTTAACTTCAGATTCTTCACCGCAAAGAGAGCAAAGCTTTTGCAAAGAACGCTGAGAAAAACGGATATAGTGCACTGCTTTTTGTATAGGCATATTATCCGATAATCATATTATTTTAATGTCTACTTCAAATAGACTATTACGCAATTGAGTAAAACTGTTTTGTTCCGACCTCTCCCAAACCCCTCTGCCAAAGAGAGGGGCTTTATATCTGTATTAGTGAGTTGTACATCATATTGTTGCTGTCGTGTTCCTCCTCGCCTTGGGAGAGGAGGTTAGGAGGAGAGGTCAAATACAATCTTACCTTTTCGCCAAATCGTCGTACAGGCATTGTAAAAACGCCTTTCCTTTGGTAAATTCCACCGAAGCGGGATCACCGTACACCACCTTTTTCTGGGCATGATCGTACACCACTTCGCGTTGCGGCGAGGCAAAGCCGAATCCATCGACAAAATCAAAGAAGCCGAACTGCGGATTGTTGCGGTTCAACAGGTTTTTGCTGAAGGTAAAGGCCGAATGATCGATTCCCAACTGGTAAAGCAGGGTGGCCGCCTGATCGATCTGGCTGCCATAACGATCGATCTTCGTAGGCTTACGCACTGCCCCACCCGCCCAGATAATAGGTATTTTGTAACGATTGGGATCGGTATTCTCTATCGTAGCCGGATAGCGCATGGCATGATCGGGCACAAATACCAGCAGCGTGTTTTTCCAAAGCGGTGACCGCTTCATTGCATCGATAAAAACCCCCAGACAGCTATCGGTATAGGCTACCGAATTGAGATAGGGATCTTTGAAACGATGCATCGGCACCTCAAACGGTTCGTGGCTGCTGAGGGTTTGCACTATGGTGAGAAACGGCTGACGCGGGGGGTGTTGCAGATCGGCAAGCAGGCGACGTATCAGGATATGATCGGGAGCGCCCCATTTCGACATGCGCTCTTTCAACGAAAAATCCTTATCGGAAATAATCTTGTCGATGCCCGAACTCATCAGGTACGACCGCATATTGGTAAAGTCGGCATCGCCGCCATAGTAGTACGAACAGGCATACCCGGCCTTTTTCAACGATTTCTGAGTGGAAGGGAGGCTCTGGCTTTTTGCCGGATACTTCATGATGGAGGTAGTTGGCTGCGCCGGATAACCGCTCAGGTTAGCAATAATTCCCCGGTCGGTGCGAAAGCTGTTTGCATAGATATGGGTAAATACCACCCCCTCGCTGCATAAATGATTGAGGTTTTGCGCCACAGGCAGTCCGCCCAGCGACTCAAAGTCTTTCGACATAAAACTCTCCAGAATAAAGAAGATAACGTTGGGACGCTGCTGGTTCAACAGAGAGGGCACGGAGTCGGCTGCAACCGGTTTTTCGCGGAGCTCGGCAAACAGACGATGCGCCTCCTTGTCGTCCATAAAGCGATACTGTTTTTCGAAATTGTTCTCAGCGCCAAAGGAGGCAATCAGGTTGAATACCGGGTTAACGGCCGAATGATTGAGAAACAAAATGTTGCTGAAATAGGCCGTTCCCACGTTCATGGTCGACACGGAAATACCGCCACGGATAGGAATAAACAACAAAGCGGTAATCAGCGTCATATAAACAGTATAGGGCACGCGACGCGCAGGCACCCTCGGCATTTGCAGATAAAACCGAAGCACAAAGCGACGGAACAGCCAGTAGACCCCGGCAAAGCAGAG
>CAZFTY010000393.1:0-2770 GCA_964521835.1 uncultured Microbacter sp. | reverse complement strand
ACGCTGAAGACTGTGGCATTTTCTCTACGGATGCCGCTGAAGAAGCCATAAAGAAGATCGACGCGGGTACGCCTTTTAAAATGTCGGTTTGCCTTGGCACCCCCGTTGAAATGTCAGGTGTTGCGTTTGACTCATGGGTAGCCGTACTCTCCGGCGATTATGCTGAGTATTACTATACACCGGCTTATGTGGTTGATACGACCAACGTAAAAGATTATATTTAAGCAATAGCAAGAAGAAATAGTGGTGCAGCGCGCACTAACAAATCCAGATAAAAAGTTGGTGCGCGCTGAGATTATTTTCGGAGGAAGCCATGAAGGAGAACAATGTCCTATCTGTAAAAAATATAGTTAAAACTTACGATGGCGTAGTTGCATTGGATGATGTAAGCATTGATTTCAGGGAAGGGGAAATACACGCTTTAGTCGGTGAGAACGGTGCAGGCAAATCGACGTTGATCAAGATAATCGCCGGCGCTACGAAACAGGATAAGGGTGATATCATTCTTGATGGTAAAATGGTCAGCCATATGACACCGAAATTGTCAAAGGATCTTGGAATATCTGTAATATACCAGGAACTATTAATTTTTCCGGAGTTATCGGTTTCTGAAAACTTATATCTTTGTTCAGAAACAAAACACAGTTTTTTTATTAAAAAGAGAGAAATGGCACAGAAAACAGATAAGATATTTGAAGATCTTAAAATTAAAATGAATCTAAAGGCGAAAGCAAAGGACCTTTCAATAGCATATCGTCAAATGATTGAAATCGCGCGTGCGTTATCTCGCAACACTAAAATATTGATTATGGATGAGCCTTCAGCTACTTTAACCGAAGATGAAGTCGATGTAATGCTGAACCTCTTGAAAGATTTAAAAAATAAAGGCGTTACGGTTATTTATATATCACATCGCCTGGAGGAAATCTTTAAAATAGCTGACAGGATAACGATATTGCGAGACGGACAACATATAGCAACCGTCGATGCAGAAAAAACGAATAAAAAAGAACTGATCAAGTACATGGTAGGTCGTAATCTATCTGAAGTGTTTCCGGAGAGAATACTTATGCCGACTGAAACCGGTATGGAGATCCGGAGTTTCAGCGGAAATGGAGTACACGATATATCCTTATCAGTCCGGCACGGAGAGATCCTTGGTATAGGCGGACTGGTTGGATCAGGACGTACCGAGCTGGCCCAATTAATTTTCGGCGTTAAACCTTTGGAGTCCGGTCAACTGTTGCTGGAAGGAAAGAAGATAAGGGTAAAGTCACCCAAAGAGGCTGTAAAACACGGAATTGCGTTAGTGCCTGAGGACAGAAAAAAACAAGGCCTGCTTATGCAAACGAGCATAAGTGAAAACATTTCAATACCTTCAATGAAAAAATTGTCAAAATTATTATTCATCAACAGAAAAAAAGAAACCACAGTCGTTGAAAAACTAAAAAGTGCCCTTAGAATTAAAGCCCCTTCTTTGAAACAATTTGTAAGCAGTCTTTCCGGCGGAAATCAGCAGAAGGTGGTTTTGGCAAAATGGTTGGCAACAGAGTGTAACTATATCATCTTTGACGAACCGACTCGTGGTATTGATGTTGGAGCCAAACAGGAAATCTATAAGTTACTTAACCAATTGGCTTCAGAAGGTAAATGCATTTTGATGATCAGTTCTGAAATGGAAGAATTGATTGGTATCTCAGACCGTATTGTCGTGTTCTGTGAAGGCCGCATGATGGGTGAATTAACTAAAGCTGAATTTAACCAGGAAACCATTATGACAATGGCTTCTGGAGAGTAAGGAGAACATAAAATGCGTAACGTAATAAAGAAAGTAACAAAATCGGATAAGCTGCCAATAAGCATACTTCTTCTTGGTATAATTATTACTTTTACAATATTATCATCCGCATTTCTTACTTTTGATAATATTATCAATGTGCTGCGACAGGTTTCCATGATTGGTATTGCCGGTATTGGTATGATGTGCGTCATTTTAACTGGCGGAATTGACCTATCGATAGGGTCTCAAATAACCTTCGTGAATATATCTTGCGCCTTTATGATGGTTCAGTTTGGATTTGATCCTGTAATCGCGGCTATAACGGGGATAGCGCTGTGCACTATGATTGGCGCTCTGAATGGATTCCTGGTGTCGTATTGCCAGCTAACACCAATGATAGCGACGATTTGTATGTTGAATATCCTTAAGGGAATATGTTTTGTAACAACCAATGGCTTGCCAATATTCGGGTTTCCGGAATCGTTTAAAGTATTGGGTCAAGGCTATATTGGTGCCATACCCGTTCCGATCATTATATTCGCTGTCGTAATCATTATAGGATACCTATTATTTAACAAAACATATATTGGACGCTATTTCTATGCGATCGGCGGAAATGAGGAAGCGGTAACACTTTCAGGAATAAATACCAAGCGAATTAAAATGCTAGCATATACATTGTGCGGTTTTTTCACCGGAATTGCGGGCGTCATATGGTTGTCCCGTGTGAACTCAGGCCAACCTACAACAGGAAGCGGATTCGAGTTTGACGTAATCAGCGGAATAGTGCTGGGAGGACTTAGCGTTGCGGGCGGCGTAGGCAACGTCTCTGGGGCAATGATCGGCGTTATTGCTATCGGATTCTTAAACAACGGCCTGGTGCTGATGAATGTTAACGAGTATTACCAGCTAATAGCGAAAGGGTTGGTGCTTTTGCTTGCAATAGGTATTGACAGCTTTAAACGGAATTTTCGAGGCAAGACCAGATAT
>CAZFTY010000392.1:0-2778 GCA_964521835.1 uncultured Microbacter sp. | reverse complement strand
CACGCAATACTTTTGAGCAAACTGTCAATTTTATTGTCGCTGATTTGGATACTGCTGTATCTAATGGGAAATTATCGACTCAGGCAGATAAAACAAGAGCTACGGAAGGGGCTGTTTACGCGTTGAAATCGAGAGTCCTGCTTTATGCCGCCAGCGATTTGCATCATAATGCGTCATGGTGCAGTGGATATGCCCATCCCGAGTTGGTGGGATATACAATCGACAATCAAAAAGATTTGTATAAAGCAGCTAAAGCGGCAGCCGAAAAAGTAATGGGTATGGGGTATGAATTGTACCATGCTAACCCTGATAAAACGGCAAATTTTCAGGAACTGTTTTTGCAAATGTCTTCAAAAGAACAAATATTTATTACTCAGTACGATAAAGTGAACACGCCTTATTATGCAACAGATTGGTTGGCTTGGGTATGTGGAACCCATTCTTATGGCGGATGGGGACTGAATCAGGTCACTGCCAACTTGGCCGATGCGTTTGAAAATGCAGATGGTTCGGTATTTAATAATGCAATTCAAGCTGCTACTCCCTATTCTAATAGAGATCCACGCTTTGATGCTACAATCCTGCATAACGGATCTCCCTGGTATTATAATTCGTGGGGATATTTATCACCAGTGACAATTGATATTACCCAAGGCGCAGATTATAATTCGGGCAATACTACCGGATACTATATTAAAAAATTTATCTCTACAAAAGACAATGATAACACGTGGTATTACGGCTCGCGACAGCCGCAACCGTACATCCAAATCCGTTATGCAGAAGTCCTTCTGAATTACGCAGAAGCATGTATTGCATTAACCGAAGAAGGAAATGCACGTAACGCAATGAATTTGATTAGGCGGCGTGCCGGAATGCCCGATGTAACTGAGACGGGAGCTGCACTTTTGGCCAAATATCGCAATGAGCGACGTGTGGAACTTGCATGGGAAGGTCATCGTTTGTGGGATGTGCGTCGTTGGATGATTGGTACAGAAGGGTATGCTAATGCCCGTGGGGTAAAAGTTATAAATAATGAATATAAAGAATTCGATTTTGAAACCCGTGCATGGAAAAATAGTCATTACCTGATACCTATTCCTCGTACCGAAATGAACAAAAATTCGGCTTTGATACAAAATCCCGGATACTAATTGGTTCGAATTTGAAATGGAGTACAGATATCTAACGTTCCTATTCTTATTTTGGGGTTCTCTGGCATTTTGTTCCATAAATGCCGGAGAACCGGCAAAAAGACTTATCTCTTTTGACGACGATTGGTACTTTCGGTTAGAGAATCCGGGCAACGCTGCCGATGGACAAACTGATTGGTCGCAAGTCTGTGTCCCTCACGACTGGAGTGTAGAACTCCCCTTTACGAAAATTCCCGACGGGGGAGTCGCCACCGGTCATAAAGCTGGAGGCACAGCTTGGTATAAAAAAAATTTTATTTTGGTGCCTGGCGATGTAGATAAGTTGATTACGCTCTGCTTTGATGGGGCGTATATGGAATCGGACATTTGGTTGAATGGAAAAAAAATCTTTTATCACCCTAATGGTTATACCCCTTTTCGTTGCGATATTACAGCTTTTTGCAATTCTCCCGGAGTGAAAAATGAATTGAAGGTGAAAGTCTCGAACGCAGGGAAAAACAGTCGCTGGTATTCGGGATCGGGCATTTACCGCCATGTGTGGCTGATGAAAACCGAAAGGCTCCATTTGGATGCGGGGAACACTTCCATAACAACGGAAAATGTTTCGGAGAACAAAGCTATTCTCAATATTTCGACGGAAGTATTCAATGCTACAAACCGGCAAATAAAGGGAGAACTGTTCTTTGAAATATATGATCCTTCAGGTGAAAGAGTCGGTAAGGCAAAATCAATATTTATCTCTCTCGGCAATATAAAGTCAACCGTTTATAAAAATATAATCATAAACAAGCCTCAATGGTGGAATTTGGAGTCTCCTGCCTTGTACAAAGCAAAGATGTATACAAAAGCAGCCGGAAAAATCACGGATGTCATTGAAGTTCCCTTCGGAATACGAACTATTTCTTTTTCGGCGGAAAAAGGGTTCCAATTAAACGGGAAAACAATTAAACTGAAAGGTGGTTGCATACATCATGATAATGGTTTGCTGGGAGCTGCAGCTATTGACAGAGCGGAAGTACGAAAAGTAGAATTGCTGAAAAAAAATGGATTCAATGCTGTGCGTTGTGCTCACAATCCGCCTTCGGAACAGTTTCTGAATGCTTGCGACAGCCTTGGCTTGTTAGTTATCGACGAGGCTTTCGACCAATGGCAAAAACCCAAAAATCCGAATGATTACCACCGTTTCTTTGACGAATGGAGTATTCCCGATGTCGAATCGATGGTGAGACGCGACCGAAATCACCCGAGTATCATTATGTGGAGTATCGGAAACGAAATTCAGGAACGGGCCGATAGCAGTGGAATACAGATTGCTGTAAAGTTGAAAAATGAGGTTAGGAAGCTGGATAAAACCCGCCCGGTTACTGCTGCTGTAAATGAGTTTTGGGATAATCCTCAATTGAAGTGGAACGATTCCGAACGGGCGTTTCGGAATTTAGACGTTTGCGGATATAACTACATGTGGCGGGAATACGAAAACGATCACCGCCTCTATCCGCACCGGATTATTTTCGGAAGCGAATCGACCGCCATGGAGCGTGCCGTGAACTGGGATTTGGTAGAATCGCATCCAAATGTCGATGGTAACGTTGTCGATGACGATATTGTTCCTTTATTATCGCGT
>CAZFTY010000391.1:0-2781 GCA_964521835.1 uncultured Microbacter sp. | reverse complement strand
ATCTGGCCGACCGTAAGGTGAAAATCTCGGAGAAGGCGGCGCTTATGCTTACCGAATTTCTGGGAACCGATCTGAGCAAGGTGGCCAACGAGCTCGACAAACTGCTCATTACCAAACCGGCCTCCGAATCGACCATCACTCCAGAACTGATAGAGAAGAACATCGGCATCAGTAAGGATTTTAATAATTTCGAGTTGCAAAGCGCCATCGTCGCGGGTGACGTGTTGAAGGTGAACCGCATTGTACGCTATTTTGCCGATAATCCCAAGAACAACCCGATTATCGTTACACTTTCTGTTCTGTTCAATTTCTTCAGCAATCTGATGATATACCACTATTTGCAGGATAAAAGTCAGGCAAATGTGGCTCGTGAACTGGGCGTGAATCCCTATTTTGTCAAAGATTTTCAGGCAGCCGCCAAACGTTTTTCGGCAGGTAAAACCCTGCGGATTATTGCCTGGTTGCGCGAATGCGATGCCCGTTCCAAAGGGATAGAGAACGTGTCGACCGATGCCGGCGATCTACTGAAAGAGTTAGTATATAAAATGTTACATTAAGATTTGTGTCGAGTAGTTTATTTCAGAATTGAATAATATTGTTTTATTCAGACCTCTCCTCCTAACCTCCTCTCCCAAGGCGAGGAGGAACGCGACAGTAGCAATTTTGAGATAAGGCTTACTAATACAGATACAAAGCCCCTCTCTTCGGGAGAGGGGTTGGGGAGAGGTCAGATGCTGAAATTAAAATAAATCAAACGGTATAATGTCTATTAAATAATGAAGAAACTTATCCGGTTCGTGCTGAACCATATTCCCCGAAAGTATCTGCAACTTTTCGCTCATGTGGCTGTGAGAGCCAGCTCTGTTTTTTATGTGGGTAGTAAATACGAATGTCCGGTGTGTCATCACCGTTTCCGCAAACTGTTGCCTTATGGCTATGTCAATTCGCGCGAAAATGCGCTCTGTCCTTCGTGTCTGTCGCTGGAGCGTCACCGTCAGATCTGGCTCTTTTTGCAGGCCAGAACCGATTTTTTTACCAAACAGAGCGTGATGTTGCACATTGCTCCCGAATACTGTTTTATCAAACGTTTCGGTGCCATGCCGAACATCAATTATTATTCGGCCGATCTGGAATCACCATTGGCTCGTGTGAAGATGGATATTCAGGATATTCCTTTTGAAGACGATAGATTCGACGTTATCTTTTGCAATCACATTCTCGAACATGTGGAAGACGATCTGCAGGCCATGCGTGAACTCTATCGTGTGATGAAACCCGGTGGGTGGGGCATTGTTCAGTCTCCGGTCAATATCGATCGTGCCGTGACTTATGAAGATAAAACGATCACTTCGCCTGAAGAACGTCTGAAACATTTCGGGCAGAAAGACCACGTGCGTGAGTATGGCCGCGATTATGCCGACCGGATGCGCTCTGTCGGTTTCAGGGTGGAAGAGGTGAATTTGCCCGAATATGTCTCTTCGGAGAAAATTATTTATCATGCCCTTACGCCAAGCGTTGAGGCTGCCAGAGAGACAATTATCTATTACGTTAGCAAATAATCAATCAAAATTTTATAATGATTTTCAAGAATATCAGAACCATTCTGACAGTAGGTCTGGCTTGTCTTATCTCTTTATCGGTCTATTCGGAAGTTATTCCTAAACGGGAATTCCGCGGTGTGTGGATTCATACGGTAGGCAACTGGAAATACCGTACCATGAAGGCCGAGGCTATTCAGAAAGAGTGGACTAATATGCTCGATAGTTTCCAGCGGGCAGGGATGAATGCTGTTATCTTTCAGGTTCGTCCGCAAGCCGACGCGTTTTATGAGTCCAAACTGGAGCCCTGGAGCCGCTACCTTACCGGTGAGCAGGGTAAAGCTCCCAATCCGGCATGGGATCCGCTCGCTTTTATGATAGAAGAGTGTCACAAACGCGGAATGCAGCTCCATGCGTGGCTCAATCCTTACCGTGTCACCAGTAGCGAGTCGGAGGTGTTGTCGAAGATGAACAAAAAACACTCGAAGCTTTTTATTCACTATGGCAAGCAGTTGTATTTCGATCCGGGTCAGCCCGAATCGCGAAAGATTGTGAACAAGGTGGTGGAAGATATTGTGGAACGTTATGATGTCGACGGCATTCATTTCGATGACTATTTCTATCCTTATCCTGTAAAAGGTGAAGAATTTAACGATGCGAAGTCGTTCAAAAAATATGCGAAAAAGCAGGGCTTTGAAAAAGATGACCGTGCTGCCTGGCGTCGGAATAATGTTGACCAGCTTATCAAAGAGGTGTACGAAACGGTGCATCACGAAAAGCCCTGGGTGGTGTTTGGTGTAAGTCCGTTCGGGATATACCGCAACGTGGGTAAAACACCTGACGGAAGTGGAAGCAATACCAACGGATTATCCGATTACGACGATCTTTATGCAAACGTGTTGCTCTGGCAAAAGAATCACTGGCTCGATTATGTGGCTCCGCAGCTATACTGGAAAATCGGCCACAAAACGGCCGATTACGCGACATTGGTTGACTGGTGGAGTAAAAACAGCTATGGAACCAACATCTACGTCGGCCAAAGCATAACCACTTTCAACGAGAAAGATTTGAAAGATTCGAACAAAACGCAGTTTGCCGAAAAGATGCGGCTCACCCGTGAGACTCCCAATATTCAGGGAAACATTTGGTGGTCGGGTTATCAGATGCGTGAGAATCCATTCGGATCGATGGATACGCTGGCGCAACACTATCAACGCATTCCTTCATTGATGCCGGTCTATCC
>CAZFTY010000390.1:0-2792 GCA_964521835.1 uncultured Microbacter sp. | reverse complement strand
CACCGTAACCAGCGTCGCAGCGTTCTTTGGCAGCGCGCGATGCAACGTCGCGAGGCACGAGGTTACCGAATGCAGGGTAACGACGTTCCAGATAGTAGTCGCGGTCTTCTTCTTTAATCTGTGTTGGTTTCATTTTGCCAGCACGGATAGCTTCAGCATCTTCTTTTTTCTTCGGAACCCAGATGCGGCCATCGTTACGCAACGATTCCGACATCAAAGTCAATTTACTCTGGAATTCGCCGTGAACCGGAATACAGGTCGGGTGGATCTGAGCGTAGCAAGGATTTGCAAAATAAGCACCTTTCTTATATGCCTGAATTGCAGCAGAACCGTTAGATCCCATCGCATTGGTAGAAAGGAAGAAGGTATTACCATAACCACCGGTAGCGATAACTACGGCGTGACCGAAGAAACGTTCCAAACGACCGGTACGAAGGTTACGGGCGATAATACCGCGCGCTTTACCGTCAACCACTACGACATCCATCATTTCGTAACGGGTGTAAAGTTTTACAGAGCCTTTACCAACCTGACGGCTAAGAGCTGAATAAGCACCTAACAACAACTGTTGTCCGGTTTGACCTTTAGCGTAGAAGGTACGTGATACCTGCGCGCCACCGAAAGAACGGTTGTCGAGCAATCCGCCGTATTCGCGGGCAAAAGGAACACCCTGAGCAACACATTGGTCGATAATGCAGTTGGAGACTTCGGCCAAACGATAAACGTTAGCTTCACGGGCACGATAGTCACCACCTTTGATTGTATCGTAGAAAAGACGGTAAACAGAGTCACCATCGTTTGTATAGTTTTTAGCAGCATTGATACCACCCTGTGCAGCGATAGAGTGAGCACGACGGGGTGAATCCTGAATACAGAAGTTCAAAACATTAAAGCCGAGTTCACCCAGTGATGCGGCAGCTGAAGCTCCGGCCAAACCCGTACCTACAACAATAACGTCCAAACGGCGTTTGTTGGCCGGATTGACGAGCTTCTGAGAGGCTTTATAGTTGTTCCATTTTTCAGCTAACTTCCCTTCGGGAATTTTAGAATTAATTTGTGTCATATCTTATCTGTTTATTGTATTCTGAAATAAAGAAGAGATTAAGCTCCACATCCTAATAAGAAGTAAACGTTGATACCGGTAAGGCAAGCAATAAGAATCGTTGCATAAATAATACCGATTACCTGCAAACGGGGTTGCCATTTTTGGTTGTTGACACCAATGGTTTGGAATGCACTCCAGAAACCGTGTGTCAGGTGGAACCACAATACCCAGTACCATACAATGTACAACAGGTTATAAACCGGGTTGCGCATCAAAGTAGCTACCAAACCGTAGGCCTCTTCTGCATGTACCTGTTCTGCGCCACCCATAAAGGCCTGCAACTGCATTTTAGCCCAGAAATGAGTTAAGTGCAATAAAATGAACAACAACACGATAGCTCCCAAAACGAACATGTTGCGGGCAGCCCAGGATGTTGTTTGTGATTTTTTGCCGGAAGCATAACCAACTTCACCACGAGCGCGTAAGTTCATCCATGACAACCAGATGCCATAAGCGATGTGAATAAAGAAACCGGCAGCCAGAATGGGTACCATTACTGTAACAATAGGCAATTCCATGAATTCACATCCTGCCTGATACGTTGCAGGCCCGGCCAACAACAACATGTTGAGAAAGGTGTGCAATGTCAAAAAGATGAATAGAAATAGCCCTGATAAACTCATAATGAGCTTTCTTCCAATCGAAGAATCGATAATAAATAACTTCATAACAGTTTTTGAATTGATGTTTATTGAAAGGATAATAAAAAGCAGGATATAAATTAGCGCAAATAAATAACAATAAATCAGTTTGTTAAAACCTTTATAACCTATTTTAAAATGCATTGCAAATGTAGCTAAAAGCCTTGGCTTTGCAAAAGAATAAAGAATTTTTTCCGCAATTTCATTCAAAAGATTTTCAGTCCGAAAAGGACTCTGCCACTAAATGGCTATAAATAAACAAAGGAGAGTGCCCATAAGTGCATCTCTCCTTTCAGTTTTTTAGCATAACAGATTATCCGCAACGTGAGTATCCACAGGACTTACAAGACAAACAACCTTCCTGATAAATGAGTGTCTCCTGTCCACAATTCGGACATTGTTTTCCCTCTATCGTAGTGCCGTCGGGAATATATTTTTTCAAAGCACGTTCAACGCCGTTTTTCCAGGTATTGATCGACTCGCTGTTGAGTTGCAAACCGGATACCAATTTCATAACCTGATCTATCGGCATACCGTAACGCAAAACGCCCGAGATAAGTTTGGCATAATTCCAGAATTCAGGATCGAATTTATGCGATAAACCTTCAACCGTTGTCTTGTAGCCTCTTTTGTTTGTAAACTGGAAGTCATAACGGCTCCGTCCCAATTCTTCATCGAAATTTTTAATGATCTTGCCCTTGGTGACGTTTTTGGGCAACATAATGCCATCGTCATCGTCCTGCAACCCGGTAAATATTTCGTAAGGTCTGTCGTTCATAAGACCGACAAAGGCAATCCATTTTTCTTTATTGTTTTGAAAGCGAACCACATCGCAATCGAGCTCTTTCGGACGAACGGAAACTTCGGTAAAGCAGAAACATTTTTTGTCTTTTTCATGCTTCTCTTCGTCTTCCTCCTCTTCCTGTTTCTTATCCTTTGAGGCCGATACCAGCACTCCGGCACGCGATCCTTCACGATAAACCGTGCAACCTTTGCATCCCGATTTCCAGGCTTCCACATAAAGTTTTTCAACCAACTCTTCGGTC
>CAZFTY010000389.1:0-2794 GCA_964521835.1 uncultured Microbacter sp. | reverse complement strand
ATGTGTAGATAACAGGAGTTCCTGAACATCCATTTAGTTGAGGTATAATGGTATAAGTGATCTTTTTTTGTGATCCTGTCGTGTTGATGATGGACTGTGCGGGTAGTGACGATCCGCTTCCTAACGACAGATAACCGGACAGACCCAGATCGGCAGTCGCGCTCCATGTAAATGTGGTGCTGGTTAAGTCGGCCGTAAGAGACACCACTTTTGTCGCAACACCAGAACATGTTGTCTGCTGCATTTTTGTCGGGTCGTTGGTGATTTGAGGCAATGGTTTTACCGTGAATGAGGTGCTGTTAGTTGCGAAGCCACATTCGTTGGATACTTTCAACGCCACATTGTAGCTGCCCGGGGTATTATATGATACTGTACCGGGATTGGCTGTTGACGCCGATGCCGGACTACCTCCGGTTAATGTCCATTCGTAAGTAACGCCGGTTGGAGATGGAGAACATAAATTGATTGTTGCACTCGGGGTAAAAGCCGCAGAACCGCAATAATTACTGATGGCGTGTATTATGGCTTTGGGCGTTTGCTTTATAGTTACCGTCTTGGAGAATGTCTGTGTTCCGCATTCGTTTCCGGTCATCAGGGTAATGGTGTAGTTTCCGGCATTGTGGAACACGAATGAGGGCTCTTTTGAAGACGAATTCGTTCCATTGGTAAATGCGTAGGAAGATGAAGAACCGCAATTTCCGGCATTATAGGCTACCGACCAGAAATAGACGGGAGCGTTACAACGATTAGAAATATCGGTCGTGTTGGTGATCGTAACAGTCTCTTCGGTACAGGCACTACTCTTGTCTACTGTAAATTTCGGATCTAAAGGTGGTGTAACGCAAACAGATTTTGTGTAAACCGAATTGTTACACGTACCCGCGTTGTTCATCGTGATGGTGTAGTTTCCGGGCTGTGTAAATGTTAAGGATATGTCGTGGCTTCCGCCAGTCCACTCTTTTGGAGTGGTGGGATATCCGTTGTCATCGCCTAATGTTCCGTTGACCGAGAATCCTGTGCTGGGATATACTGTCCATAATACCTTGGTTGGGGCGCATCCAAATTGAGATGCCTGCGTTCCATCGATGGAGGTGTTGTTTAGTGAAACGCTGGAGTTGGTACAAAAATTTTCAGAAGGTAGCGTGTATTGCGCTACTGCCGGAGTGGAGATGTATATCGGAATAACAATAGACTCGGATGGACCGCATGGGTTCTCAGCCAGTATTTTGACATAAAAGGCATTCTTGTACAGACTCGAACCGATAACACTATTGGTTCCACAGGAGGTTTTTCGGAATTTGTGGGTAATGGCAGAGGGCAAAGTCGCAGTTGTATACGTTTCGGAAGGCGACCCGTCGTTGTATGAAACCGTGTAAGTTGTGCCCGGAGGGTTATTGTCTACCTGATTCACAGCAAACGATAAAGTCTCATCGATACAACGTTGTGTGTTGCCCGGGTTGACTAAAGAGACAGATGGATTGGAACCCACGAATACTTTGTATTCTTTGGTTGCGTCGCAACCGGTACTTCCTGTTATCGAGTATTTTAATGTGTATAATCCGACAGCATAAGAGTGCTTTGTGGATGTCCAGGGTGTGCTCGAAGAGAAAGATGTCCCGTCTCCCCAATCGATAGCGTAATTTTGATTTAGCGTCGGTGTTGTAGAGGAGTTTATAAAGTCAATTTCCGTTGTTGCATTTTCGCATACGATAAAGGTGACCACTCCGTTTTCTGTTTTCGTTTCAGCACGGTTGGATGACAGGCTGGGATCCAGCGAACGAACGACGGTGACGATGTGGTTTTGTGTGTTTGAGCTACATCCCGAAGTTGGATTTGTCACGGTAAGCGATACGGAAAAATCGGTTGTGGCCGGTGAGGTTCCGGTAGCATCGAACTTGTGAGCCGGGTTGGCGTCCGATGAGGTTGATGAGTCTCCAAAATGCCAGTCATAGTTGTAGGTAGTTCCACCATCGCCTGAGACTGTTGACTTGAAGTTGATCTTGTTGCCGGCGCAGGAATTGTTTGGAAATGTAAAATCGACTGTCGGCTTGGCGTTTACCGTGATGCTGTTTGTTGCGATACATCCGTTGTTGTCGGTGTAGGTAATGGTAGCTGTTCCCGGTATCTTTGAGGTTACCAATCCGCTGCTGGTGACAGTAGCGATGGTATTGTCAGAAGAAACCCATGGGGATGTATAAGCCGGTGTACTGGTTCCTGCGGATAATTGAACCGTGGTTCCTCCGGCGCACAAGGCTGAAGCTCCGGATATGGATGGTGGGGCATTGACCACTACCATTGCAACCTGACCCGTGATAGATTGAGTGGTTCCGTCGGCATCTGTAACACTTTTTAAAGCGTAGTTGAATGAGGTGGCAAATCCTGTGGGAATGGCAATAAATGCCGTGTCTGATGATGAAGATGTGATAAGCGTTTGTTCGCTACCCCCATTAAACGTGTAGGTAAACGTGTAGGGTGCAGTGCCATTCATGGCTCTGAAAATGACATTGGGAGAGGGTGCGTTTTGACATACTCTACCTGAACCTGATAAGGTTGCCGAAAGTGTTTGTGCTTCTAATTTATACACATTACTCCACAGTAACCCTATGGAGATGCAGAAAAAAAGGAAGAATCTATTGCTTATAAGCCTCATACGTTGTTGCTAATTTTATATGTTAGCAGATGACGTAGTGAAAACAACAACTCTTTACATTTCTCTATCTTAGATTTAGGTGTAAAAATAGATATAATTTTTCAATATTCAGCATTTTATGAAGATAATATTTGTAATAATCGG
>CAZFTY010000388.1:0-2795 GCA_964521835.1 uncultured Microbacter sp. | reverse complement strand
CCCCAAAACCCCAAAACCCCAAAAACCCCTTTTGCACCATAACAGTCTTATATAATACGGGTAAGCAAAAAAAAAAAAAACAATTATACGCGCCAAAAATGAAAGGTTAGGTCCTAAAAATATGTTTGGATTGGGATTAAAAAAAAAAATCAATAAATGAACTTTTTCCAAAACTTTCTTTCCCTTTTTTCTCAGGTTGTGTAGGACGAAAAAAACAAAAACATCAACAATAAATAATCAACAACGCTTATTTGATAACATAGAATTGTTTGAAAACATTATCGTACCCACAGTAAATAACACAAAAGGCCCGAATGCAGAAAAAATTTACCATGAAGGATTCTGTCCCGTATTATGCAATACTTTTGAAATAACTAACCCTGTGTCTTCTAATACATTTCAACTATGTAAAGATGCGAAACCGTTCTCTGTTCATGGAAGTCCAATTGTAGGAGAAACACCGTATATAAGAACACAAATGGGCGTTTTAGAAGAACATATTAAAACATTAGATACGTATAAAATAGAGCCCAACAGATTTTTTCGTTCACGCCCTAAACTGCTTGAAAGGTATTAATAGATAGTTAAAAAAACAGCCAACGCAAATCTCGCCATTAGCGCGAGTCTCCTGACTCGTGCTCAATAACAGCAGATTCAATCATAACTCCGTCCTTTAGGGCGGAGGAGCAAGAAGACCCCTAAATGGCTTTAGCCATGATAATAGCCCGCTGATTAAAGTCACGGCTAAAGCCGTTTGTAACCGTTGCTATTTTCTCCGCCCTAAAGGACGGAGTTATAAGAACACCATTAACATATCCACCTATGAAACTCATTTATAAAATCACCCTGCTTTTACTGCTTGCCGGAGCTATCCGGCCGTGTCAGGCGCAGTTTGCCAAAGGAGCCGATGTGGGTTGGCTGCCCCAGATGGAGGCTACCGGTTTTAAGTTTTACGGCAGCGACGGCAAAGCCAAAGATTGCCTGCTGTTGCTCAAAGAGCGTGGCATCAACACCATCCGTCTGCGGGTGTGGGTCAACCCTTCCAACGATAGAGGGAGCGGCCATTGCGGCAAAAAAGAGACGGTGGAAATGGCACAACGGGCTCAGAAACTGGGTATGCGGCTGATGATCGATTTCCACTACAGCGACAGCTGGGCCGATCCTGCCAAACAGAATAAACCGGCTGTCTGGGCAAAGCATTCGTTCCCCGAACTGTGCAACGACGTTTACAAACATACTTTTGAGGTGCTGGATACGTTGAAACAGGTCGGCATTACGCCCGAATGGGTGCAGGTGGGCAACGAGATTCCCGGCGGCATGCTCTGGCCCGACGGCAGCACCGCCAACTGGCCACAACTGGCGCAACTGCTCAACAGAGGGTACGATGCCACCAAAGCCGTCGACCCGAAGATCAAAGTGATTGTGCACCTTGACGAGGGGAACAATAACGCGAAATACCGCACCTTTTTCGACAATGCCACGCAACACGGGGTGCGCTACGATGTTATCGGCATGTCGTACTATCCCTACTGGATCAACAAAAGCTACAAGGCCACCCTCGGCGATCTGGTCGGCAACATGAACGACATGATTGCCCGCTACAACAAGGATGTGATGATTGTGGAGATCGGTGAAGAGGACCGAATGGTGGACGAGACCTACAACATGCTCACGGCAGTAATCAAAGCCGTGAGAGCCATTCCCGGCAAACGGGGTTTGGGCGTCGTTTACTGGGAGCCCGAAGGAGCCCGGAGCTGGAGTCATTACGCCCTCGGCTGTTGGCAGGACGATGGCAAACCTTCACCGGCGCTGGATGCTTTCAGAAGATAGAAAGCCCGTTCTCCCGGCTCTCCCGATTCGTGCTTATACCAAGCGGATGTAGTTCAGCGCTATGCTCTTCCTGTCACGATGTCGGGCTAACGCCCCTGAATCTGAACCTACCCCTATTTTAAATTCCACAATTGTTTCTATTCGGGATAATTGCTGTTATATTTGTACCAGAGCGATTAGTTCTACAGACCTATGGAGAGACTGTTTGTGCTGTGCTGTTGCTCTCCCGTTACCAATTTATTAAGTGATAATTGATCCGCTATGCCCTATCGTATTCTATCCGTCAACCCGGGTTCTACCTCTACCAAAATTGCCCTCTACCACGATGAGAGCTGTGTCTTTACGCTGAATATCGACCATTCTTCCGAAGAGTTGAAGCCGTTCAAGCAAGTCAACGACCAGTTTGCCTTTCGCAAAAGGCTTATTGAACATGCCCTTGCCGAAGCAGGCATCGATCTGCTGTCGCTTCACGCTATCGTTGGACGTGGCGGCATGGTAAAACCGGTGGAGTCGGGGGTGTACGAGATGAATCGCCGCCTTCACGACGATCTTGTGGCAGGCATTCAGGGCGAACATGCCAGTAGTTTGGGCGGTTTGTTGGCGGAAGCGCTTGCGGCTCAGATTCCGGGAGCCCGTGCGTTTATTGCCGATCCGGTGGTGGTCGACGAGATGCACGAAGTAGCCCGTGTGGCCGGTCATGCGTTGTTTCAGAGAAAATCGTTGTTTCACGCGTTGAACCAGAAAGCCGTCAGCCGGAAGTATGCCGCGTCGGTGGGTCGGCGCTATGAGGAGCTCAATCTGATTGTGGCTCACATTGGCGGCGGAGTAAGCGTTGGTGCCCACCGAAAAGGACGGGTTATCGACGTGAATGGAGGAATCAACGGCGTGGGTGCCTTCTCGGCAAACCGTGCCGGACAATTGCCTGCCGGTGACGTTGCCGAGCTATGCTTTAGCTGAAAATGCAG
>CAZFTY010000387.1:0-2797 GCA_964521835.1 uncultured Microbacter sp. | reverse complement strand
CCTTGTGGGGAGGGGTCGGGGGAGAGGTCCGAAAACCATGGGGAGGTGGTAGTTTTCACCACCCGTGCCGATACTGTGTTCGGGGTAACCTTTATGGTACTTGCTCCCGAAAGCCCGCTGGTGGCTCAACTGACCACTGCCGACCAGAAAGAAGCCGTAGCTGATTATCTGGTTGCCACCAAAAAACGTACCGAACGCGAACGTATCGCCGACAAACGTGTCAGCGGTGTATTTTCAGGTTCTTATGCTATCAACCCGCTCACCGGCGATGCCATCCCGGTTTGGATCAGCGACTATGTGCTGGCCGGTTACGGAACGGGCGCCATCATGGCGGTTCCGGCACACGACTCACGCGACTACGCTTTTGCCAAACATTTCGACTTGCCCATCGTTCCGCTGATCGAGGGTTGCGACGTGAGTGAAGAGAGTTTTGATGCTAAAGAAGGCATCGTCACCAACTCACCGGCTCCCGGCAAAGAGATGGAGGGCGGCCTTGTGCTCAACGGGCTGACCGTGAAAGAAGCCATTGCCAAAACAAAACAATATATCGCCGAAAAAGGGCTGGGTCGCGTAAAGGTGAACTTCCGCCTGCGCGACGCTATTTTCAGCCGTCAGCGCTACTGGGGCGAACCCTTCCCTGTTTATTACAAAGAGGGTCAACCCTACATGCTCGACGAGAGCAAACTGCCGCTCGAACTGCCTGAAGTGGACAAATACCTGCCTACCGAAAAAGGCGAGCCACCTCTCGGACGTGCACAAAACTGGGTTTATACTCCCCTCTCCTCGGGAGAGGGGTCGGGGGAGAGGTCTTACCCACTCGAACTGAATACCATGCCGGGCTTTGCAGGCTCTTCGGCCTACTACCTTCGCTACATGGATCCGCACAACGACAAGGCATTGGTTGATAAAAATGTGGACGAATACTGGCGCAATGTAGACCTCTATATCGGTGGAACGGAACATGCTACCGGCCACCTTATCTATAGCCGTTTCTGGAACAAATTTCTGTTCGACCTCGGCATCGTTTGCGAGGAAGAACCGTTCAAAAAACTGATTAACCAGGGAATGATTCAGGGGCGAAGCAATTTTGTGTATAGACTAGTGGGGACTAATCTTTTTTTCTCTCTTAAACATTATACCAAAATCAAAGATGATCCTAAATATGATAGTTTGGCGTTAACTAAAAAACAATTACCTAGTTACAAAATTGATTCTATTCATGATTTATCTCCTTTTGATGCTAACATAATGCAACCGATTCATGTCGATGTAAATATTGTTTCCAACGATATTCTTGACGTAGAAGCTTTCAAAAACTGGCATCCCGAATACAAAACAGCCGAATTCATTCTCGAAGACGGCAAGTATATTTGCGGTTGGGCAGTAGAAAAGATGTCGAAATCGATGTTCAACGTGGTGAATCCTGATGACATCGTAGAACGCTATGGTGCCGATACCCTGCGCCTCTACGAAATGTTCCTCGGCCCGCTCGAACAGTCGAAGCCCTGGGACACCAACGGTATCGACGGCGTTCACCGCTTCCTGAAAAAGCTCTGGAGCCTCTTCTGGAAAGAAGATTTATTACTGGTTACGGATGCCGAACCGACAGCCGATGAATTGAAAGCGTTGCACAAACTGTTGAAGAAGGTAAAAGCCGATATCGAGAACTTCTCATACAACACCTCGATCAGCGCCTTTATGATCTGCATCAACGAGCTCACTTCTCTCAAATGCAGCAAGAGAGCGATTCTGGAACCATTAGTAATAACATTGGCTCCGTTTGCGCCTCACGTTGCCGAAGAGCTGTGGCACGCCCTGGGGCACACCACTACCGTTTGCGATGCTCAATGGGTAGAAGCCAACGAAAAATATTTAGTAGAAAACAGCGCTACGTATGCCATCTCTTTCAACGGAAAAGTGCGCTATCAGCTACAGCTGCCTGCTGACATGCCGACAGCCGAAGTGGAAGCCATTGTGATGAAAGAAGAACAGTCGCAAAAATGGCTGGAAGGCAAGACTCCGAAAAAGGTGATTGTGGTGCCGAAGAAGATCGTAAATATCGTGTTGTAATCGACACAACCAAACACAAAAAAGCCGTTTCGGAATCCGAAACGGCTTTTTTATTGAAAGTCAGGTTACTGACGAGTTTCGATTTCTTCTTTCAGGTCTAGTTCATTTCCTGCTGCATCAATAAACGCATATTGAAGCAGACCGAATTCTTGTGAAGGTACTATTTTGTGGCCAAAGCCGTACCGGAATTTCCATTTCCATTTCAGGGAATAGAATCCCGAATTGATATAGGCAGCCACGTAAGGATGCACTTTTAGAACAAACTGTTTGACGTTAAGCGTATTTACCAGATAATCTAATTTTCCTTCGAGGGTATCGGTAAATAGTATCGATGCTTTAATCTTGCCACTTCCGAAACAGGTTGGGCAGGTCTCTTCCGTATCGACAAACATTGCCGGACGTACCCGTTGGCGTGTTATTTGCATAACGCCAAACTTGCTCAAAGGAAGTACGTGGTGTTTTGCCCGGTCATTTTCCATCAGTTTTTCCACATGGTCGAACAGCTGTTGACGGTGTTCGCTCTTTATCATGTCGATAAAATCGATGGCGATGATACCTCCCAGATCGCGCAAACGCATCTGGCGGACTATTTCGTTCGCAGCGGCCATATTCACCTCCAGAGCGTTATCCTCCTGGTTGTTGTTGGCTTTCGAACGGTTACCGCTATTCACGTCGATCACGTGCATAGCTTCGGTTTGTTCTATAATGAGGTAAGCGCCGCGCTTAA
>CAZFTY010000386.1:0-2822 GCA_964521835.1 uncultured Microbacter sp. | reverse complement strand
GGCGCTTTTCACCACAATTTTACCAAGATCCTGCAAGTCCTTTACCAAACCGATACCACGGATCACATAGGTAAGATCGCCCCGGCCAAGCATACTGCCACCCGCGTTTTCATTGTTCTTTTCGACACTCTCTACCACCGTGCCGAGCGAAATATCGTATTTCTCTAATTTTTTAGGATCGATTTCGATCTGGTATTGTGTGGTAATTCCGCCAAAATTGGCCACATCGGCCACACCGGCCACCTGTTTGATGCGGGGAATAATGACCCATTTTTGCAGATCGGTGAGTTCGCGCAACGAACGTGTTTTGCTTTCGACAATATAACGACACACCTCACCGGTAGGCGAAGTCAGCGGATCGAGATCAGGTTTGGCTCCATACGGAAGATCGACATCTTCAATTCGTTCGCGCACGCGTTGACGCGCCCAGTAATCATCCACGCCATCTTTGAAAACAAGAATAATAGCCGAAATACCGAAGGCGTTGCGGCTACGCATGGTCTGTAGCCCGGGAATACCATTCAGCTCCCGTTCGAGCGGAATGGTGATCTGCTGCTCCATCTCTTCGGCTGCCAGCCCGGGCACCTGAGTGGAAACCTGCACGGTAACATCCGCAATATCGGGATAGGCATCGATGGGTAACTGAAACCAGGAATAGACTCCGATGGCCGCCACCACCAGAAAACAGGTAAGGATGAGCCAGCGGTTATGTATAAATATTTTGAATAGTTTTTCCATAAACATCGACTCCTATCGTAAATATATTCCACCCTGAACAACCACCGTTTCTCCGGCGGAAACTCCACTTTTTACCAATTGATTTTTATTCCCATCGGAGACTACGATGACCGGTCGTTTCACAAACCTGTTTTTGCCTGCCTTGACAAACACATAGCTTTTATCTTCCTGCTGTAAAACGGCACCGGCAGGCAATACAATCGCATTTCCGTGACGGTGTTCAAAGCTGGCCGTTACAAACATCCCCGGTTTGAGCAGGTGGTTGGAATTGTCGCACTCCACATAAACCTCTACCGAACGGGTTTGTTCATCCATCATGTTACCGATGTAGTCTACAAATCCTTTCACCGGATGTTGAGGATCACTTTCGGTAGCAACCGTTACCTGATCTTTCCGGTCGACCTCTCCGATATGGTTCTCTTTAACACGAGCAACCACCCAAACTTTATTCAGATCGGCCACTGTGACAGCCGCCTCGGCATCGCCTTTGAGGTATTGCCCGACTACCAGATCATTTTTCACCACTTCGCCGGCAATGGGAGAACGGACGATCAGAGGACGGGAAAGGTCGGAGCCCTCGGTTCTGACATTGAATATTTTGAGGGTTGCTTTTGCTTTCTCGAGCTCTTTTTCGGCAATGCGGTAGTCAGCCTCCGCCTCTTCGAGCTCCTTTTGTGAACCGATACCATGCCCGGTCAGATCTTTCTTCCGCTGATAATTCTTTTCACTCAGCATTTTAGATTGTTTTGCCTGCATATACGCTTTTACGGCATCGAAATAGTCGGACGAGGAGACTTCAAATAACGGGGTACCGGCACTCACATGCTGCCCCAGTTTGACCAGCGAACGGACGATACGCCCCTCAAACGGGGAAGAGACTTCGGCCAAATGGCCGGAAAGCGGACGAACGGTGCCAGTGGTGGTACAATCCGACAGATAATCGCGCAGAGAGGCAACTTCCATTCGTAATTTTGAGAAAACGGCCGACCCCTCCGGGACAATTACCGTATCGCCGGCATAGACTAATTGACGGGCTGAAGCATCATCGGAATGGCCTTTTTGACCGCACGAGGCAAGTAAACAAAGTGATCCGGTTACGATCAACCCTTTGATAAAGCAGTTGTTAATCATCTGATATATGGTTATTGGTGTAAATGTTATTCATCAATATCAATTGTTTTTCGATGCAACAGAACTCCGTTTCCACGGTGAACAATCCGAAAGAATCCCCTATCGGATAGGGTTAGTCGATCCGATCTGTATTCGGAACCGGATATACCTTTTCCGTAGCATCTTGCTGAAAAAATGTATTATTTGCCTGAATACGAACTGTCAGAGCCGTATGGCGATCGAAAAAAAGAAAAAGGAGAAGAGAGTAGAAAGATACCCTCAGGAGTTAGCAGGCCGGAGGAGCCCGTAGTGAAATATACCGGTCTATTTGATACAGATGGATACCGGTGTCGGGAAGACGAACCTCGCGAAGCGTCGTACAAACAGGGGTCGGAACAAAAGCCCTGAAAAGAGCAGGACTCCAGTTCATTTGATTCATCTGGTGAATCAAGTTACACGATTCGGAAGAGTGCTGATGCGACTGGTAGGGAGTATCTTTAATCGGCGCGTTGCGGAAAGGGTGCGAGTGGACGATTACCTGTCCATCTATCAGGTGCATGTGATAGAAGGAGGTAATGCCTGCATAATATCCTAAAAACAAGAATATCAGCAGAGAACCCGATAAACGTACGATTTTTTCTTTCAAACGGGATGCTCTTTTTTTAACAATGCAATTTTACGCATTTTTTTTAACTCCAACGTGTTAGAAATTTATATTCTACCTTATCTTTAATATTTATTTAACAATATCATCATCACGGAACTATTTGCAATAACCTTTCTCTCCCAAAATGCGTTGTCGCTTTATTAAAAACTCTATCTATCTTTGCCTGCGTTTGAATGCATGATTTTTGATCAAAATGCAACCGAAACAGATTCCGAATATATTGTCTCTTTGCCGTATAGCGTTCTCGGGGATGCTCCTTCTTCTCTTCGGGAATCCGGTTCTCTTTCTGACATTCTATCTGCTGGCC
>CAZFTY010000385.1:0-2824 GCA_964521835.1 uncultured Microbacter sp. | reverse complement strand
AGTGGAGATCAATGGCCGACTCTTCGACACGATGATTGCCCACTACCTGCTACAGCCCGAATTGCGCCACAACAT
The DNA here is from genome assembly GCA_964521835.1 of uncultured Microbacter sp. GTDB lineage: Bacteria > Bacteroidota > Bacteroidia > Bacteroidales > Paludibacteraceae > Microbacter. Next base: position 2,749 of record CAZFTY010000385.1, on the reverse strand, counting down.
GGACTACCTGGCAGAGATTATGCTGGCGTACAAAACCATTCATATCGACGAACTGATAGGATCGAAAGGGAAGAATCAGCTCACCATGCGGCAGGTTCCTCTCGAAAAAATTACCGACTACGCCGCCGAAGATGCCGACATCACCTTCCGGCTGAAACAGCAGCTGGAGCCCAAAATAAAAGAAGCCGGACTGGAATCGTTGCTCTTCGACATCGAGATGCCACTGATGCGGGTATTGGCCGAAATGGAACAGAACGGCGTGTTGCTCGATGATGTCGCGCTAAAACAGTCGTCCGAGATTTTGACGGGCGACATGCTGAATATTGAGAAAGAGGTGCACTCCATGGCTGGCATGGAGTTCAACATCAGCTCCGCCAAACAGGTGGGAGAGGTGTTGTTCGACCGGCTGAAAATCGTTGAAAAGGCAAAGAAAACCAAGACCGGTCAATACTCCACCAACGAAGAGATTCTGGAAGCGTTGCGGCGAAAACATCCGGTTGTGGAAAAGATCCTGGAATACCGCGGATTGAAGAAACTGCTGAGTACCTACATCGACGCGCTACCGGCGCTGATAAACGCTAAAACCGGTAAGGTACACACCTCGTTCAACCAGGCGGTGGCTGCCACCGGTCGTCTCAGTTCGAGCAACCCGAATCTGCAAAACATCCCCATCCGCGACGAACAGGGCAAGGAGATTCGCAAGGCATTTATCGCCGAACCTGACTGCCACTTTTTATCGGCCGACTACTCTCAAATCGAACTGCGCATCATGGCGCATCTCAGTCAGGATGGCAACATGATAGAGGCTTTCAAATCGGGGCACGATATTCACGCCGCCACGGCTGCAAAAATCTACCACCTCCCCATCGAAGAGGTGACCTCCGATATGCGCCGCAAGGCCAAAACAGCCAACTTCGGCATCATCTACGGCATCTCCGTGTTCGGCCTTTCCGACCGGCTGGGCATTCCGCGGAGTGAAGCCAAAGAGTTGATAGACGGTTATTTTGCCACCTACCCGCAGGTAAAAATATACATGGACAGGTGTATTGAAGTCGCCAAATCGAACGGCTGGGTCGAAACTTTGCTGCATCGCAAACGCTACCTGCCGGATATCAATTCGCACAATGCCAACGTACGTGGCTTTGCCGAACGAAATGCCGTCAATGCCCCCATTCAGGGCACCGCGGCCGACATTATCAAAATTGCGATGGTCAACATCAGCCGCCGTTTCCACGAAGAGCAGCTGCGTTCAAAAATGATTTTGCAGGTACATGACGAATTGAACTTCAACGTGGTACCCGATGAATTATACATTGTAAAAAGCATCGTCACCCGCGAGATGGAAGGTGCCCTGTCGCTATCCGTTCCGCTGAAAGTGGATGTCGGTGTGGGCAAAAACTGGCTCGAAGCGCATTGATCGGTATAACTATCTTATATTTTACCAGAGATATTCTGATTAGCCAGCAATATTAGCAGATACTTACAAAGACTTGCAAGCTAAACAAACAAGGCAACCATAAAATTCATCCTAAATATTACAATTCTTCAGCGACTTGGAAGTCGCTACACCCGATCAATGGGTGGTGCGAGTTCCAGCTCGCACTATAAAACAATACATTTATCATATTACATTGATATAATGACGAATACATCACACTATCCAGAATTACATATTAGGTAAAATATGAATTGTCATTCACGTATATAAAATTTGCAGATGAAACATAAGATGTTTTTTACAGCCGTTTTGTTGTTTGTTGTCGCAACAACTTTTGCTCAGGTAACCAAAACCACCCTTGTGTATGCGATCAAAGGCGCTGATACGCTACGGCTTGATCGTTACGAAGCAATCAAAGAGGGCTCCCAAAGCGACAAGCCGTGCATTATCTTCATGTTCGGTGGCGGATTTGTGGGTGGTCATCGTGATTGGAACGGATATAACGCCTATTTTAAAGCGATGGCAGAGAAGGGTTATCTGGTCTTTTCAATCGACTATCGGTTGGGATTGAAACCCGTCGCGGAACGTATGCGTAAAGGAGAAAAGATCAAAAAATTGGAATTTCCGCACCTCCTTGAATGTGCGATCGATACGGCTGTAGCCGATCTTTACAGCGCTACCGGTTTTATTATCGGTAAAGCTCAGGAGTGGAACATCAATCCGTCCAACATCGTTATCAACGGGTCAAGTGCGGGTGCGGTATCGGTACTTCAGGCCGAATACTACCTCTGTTCGGGTAACGAATTAAACAAAAGGCTTCCGGATAATTTCCGGTATGCGGGCGTAATCTCGTTTGCCGGAGCCATTTTCAGCACCAAAGGCGCATTGCATTGGGACAAGCAACCGTCTCCCATACAGTTCTTTCATGGCGATGCCGACAGCAACGTACCGTATGACAAGGTTCGGATTTTTAAGTTCGGATTCTTCGGTTCTAAAAATTTAGCAGAGCAATTAGAGAAAACTAAGAATCCTTACTATTTCTACGATGTGGAAAATGCCGCGCATGAAATTGCTCAAACCCCCATGAACTCGAATCTGAGTGAAATAGAAGAATTTTTAACCACGCAGGTTATTGGAAAAATGCCGCTCGAAGTGCACAAACAGGTGCGGCAAACCGATAAACCGGTCTTGAAGAAAAAGTTCGGAATCGGCAACTATATTTCGGCCAACTTCACACCTGCGAAATAACAACCTACCGGTACTTTCCCTGCACACTCTCCTCGACAATACTCAGGTAACTGTGGTAGCGCG
>CAZFTY010000384.1:0-2824 GCA_964521835.1 uncultured Microbacter sp. | reverse complement strand
GTAGGACATCATTGTGCAATTATGGACGGAATGATGACAGTAAAGCAGGGTTGCGATGTTGTATATGGCGTGAAGATTTCCCGTGAGGCAGATTTTCTGACAAAACGCAGTATGGCAGTCTGTTTTTATAAATTACAATCGCATTTGGGCGTTAAAGCGGTCTACAATCATGCCGACTTCAGACTCCTGATTAATAGGGTATTGATCTATTTGTCATTGTATCAGGAACGAAATCTGTATTTGCGGGGAGTAATGCCACTTATGGGATGTAAATCGGCAATAGTCAATGATGTTCTTTTCAATAGAGTCGCCGGTCATTCGAAATATACATTGAAAAAGAGGCTAACTTTGGCAACTGATCGGATTACGTCTTTTTCGGCAAGACCGTTACATTTTGTATTCGGATTGGGAGACTTCTTTTTGTTTATTACTATGTTCATTTTTGGGTATGTTTTATTCTCACTCTCTACTCATCATGTAGGCCCGGGATGGACATCCTTGATGCTATCGGTATGGTTTATCGGAAGCATGGTGTTGCTTTCAATTGGCATTGTGGGAATACATCGGGAAAATATATATTGAGGTGAAATAACATTCGTTGTACCATATAGAAGAATATCTTAATGGAGAAGAATCCGAAGAAAAAAGTTAGAAAAAATAAAAGTGAAAGAATGAAATATCTAACAATTATAATTATCGCCATTATTGCTTTTAGTTGTCACAGAGCCGACCAGTCGCAACTGAAAAATCGACCAATTAGTCTTCCGGTCATGACTTTAAGGGAGGATTCTGTTACGCTATACTCTGAATTTCCTGCTCGTATAGAAGGAAAGGTGAATATTGATGTTCGCTCTCAGGTGGACGGATATATACAAAAAATCTATGTAGAAGAAGGAGCGTATGTCAGGGCTGGACAACTTCTGTTCAAGATTGATGATCGATCATACATTGAACAAGTGAATACGGCAAGGGCGAACCTGAACGCCGCATTAGCAGCTCAAAAAAGTGCTCAACTGGAGGTGGAAAAATATATGCTATTGAGTCAGAATCGTGTTACTTCTGATTTCCAGCTAAAAACCGCACGGGCACAATATGAAACAGCTTTGGCTAACGTTGCGCAGCAAAAAGCCATGTTAGAAACTGCGAAAATAAATCTGGGATATACGCGGATAAAAGCACCGGTTAACGGTTTTATCGGACGCATTCCCAAACGTATTGGTAATTTGGTCTCTGTTTCTAATGCACAAGCGCTAACCACGCTCTCTGATATTAGTGAAGTATATGTTTATTTTTCAATGACAGAGCAGGAATTCCTTCTTTTCAATGCCCGGTATAAGGGCAATAATTTGACGCAAAAAATCGCGAAAATAGCGCAGGTTTCTTTGAAATTGGCAGATAATAGCATTTATCCTTATCGTGGTAAAATACAGGTTGTGAATGGTGAGTTTGATCAGGGTACGGGATCTGTAAGTGTGAGAGCTGTTTTCAAAAATCCAACCTATTTACTCCGAACCGGTAATACCGGGCGTGTCATACTGCCGTATGTAGAACAAAAAGCCTTGAAAATTCCGGTACTTGCCACTCTTGATGTGCAGGATAAGATATTTGTTATGTGTCTTAATAAAGCCAATAAAGCTGAGCGGGTGGCAATAACTATCAGTGGCAAACAAGGAGATTACTATATAGTTAAATCAGGATTGCATACTGGAGATAGAATTGTTACTCAGGAATTAGGAACACTTCAGGAAGGTACTCTCATTCAATCGAAATAAGATGCTTCAGAAAATCATAAATAAGCCAGTATTGGCCACCGTTATCTCCATTATTCTTGTTCTTCTGGGGTTGATTAGCCTGTTCCGCCTCCCGAGTACACAGTTTCCTGATATAGCTCCCCCTACAGTCAATGTATCCGGAGCCTATCCCGGCGGTAATAGCGAAAATGTAAGCCGATCCGTGATTATTCCTTTGGAACAAGCCATCAATGGGGTAGAGGGGATGGAATACATGAGTTCTTCGGCAGGCAACGACGGTAGTTTTTCCATTACAGTGGTATTCAAACTCGGAACGGATCCGGATCAGGCGGCTGTGAATATTCAAAATCGCGTGGCACAAGCAAACAGTCTGATGCCTGCCGAAGTATTGCAGGGAGGTATTACTACAGGAAAACAGCAGAATGGAAGCATTATGACGTTTAATGTTGTGAGTAATGATTCAACAAAATACGATGAACTTTTCTTGCAAAATTATGCGAATATCAATTTGGTTCCGGCACTGAAACGGGTTCAGGGCATTGGCAATGTGATGATTTTTGGAGCAAAAGACTATTCGATGCGCATTTGGCTCGATCCTCTGAAGCTGACAGCCAACAATCTCCTGCCAAGTGATGTGGAAACGGCAATTCGCAATGCCAGCTTTGAGGCATCCCCCGGAAAACTGGGAGCCGAATCGAATGCACCGCTGCAATATACGTTGAAATATAAAGGGAAACTAAATGCACCGACTGAATTTGAACGGATTGTTTTAAAAGCGAACTCCGATGGTTCGATGCTTCGTTTGAAAGATGTGGCAAGGGTCGAATTCGGAGCCTCATTTTACGGTAGTGACAACAAAGAAAATGGGAAGCCAGCTGTGACATTGATGATTCAACAAAGCAGCGGCTCTAATGCAAATAAAATAGAGACAGAAGTTCGTTCCTTGCTCAAGCAATTAAGCAGTAACTTTCCTCAGGGTGTTTCATACGACATTATTCAAAGTTCGAAGGAGCGTCTTGACGAATCAGTTCAGCAGGTCATAAAAACATTGATTGAAGCTTTTCTTCTGGTTA
>CAZFTY010000383.1:0-2826 GCA_964521835.1 uncultured Microbacter sp. | reverse complement strand
CGATAGCTATCGGGAACCCTTGGGCGTTGTAAAGCAACATGTTCGTTTCATAGTTATAAAATTAGATTCTGAAAGTAACAAGCCATTCCGGCGGAAGATTATTTGCCACTATACACATTTAAGACCGGCAACGCTTTATGATCGAAATCGTAGAAAGCCTGATTCTCCCAGTCAGAACCATTCGTAGCGGTTGAACCTTTCCATGCAATAAACTCACCTCCCCAATAACAAAAGCCAAGTCCTTTGGCAAAAGAACACGACATATCGCGAATTTTGGCTAAGAAATCGTGCTGTCCGACCGCGGTTGCGGGATACCCGTTAATCAACTGATCGTTTGTTCCTACAATGTTGTTGGTCGAGTCAGCCCAACCCAACGTAAACGGATAGGCCGTTTCGGCAATCACCACCTCTTTGTTGTAGGTAGAAGCCAGCAAGCCAAGAGTCGATTGCAGCAAACCGAGATCTTTTCCATGCCAAACCGGATAATAGGAGATGCCAATGATATCGTAATCGAGCGATCCGAACTGAGAAAACAACCACTGAGCATCCTTAATCCCGGCACAATGCAAAATGATTTTGCTCGCCGGACTTGATGCCCTTACGGCCTTAATACCGGCATCAAGCAATGCCGTAAACTGACTCATTTGATCGGACTTGCCCATCGGCCACAACAAGCCCGCATTAATCTCATTACCAATCTGAATATAATCGGGTTGCATTTGCACTGCGACACGCCGGGTATACGCCGATACGCTGTCTTTGAGCGCATCAAAAATGCAGGAAGACCACGCATCCGGCACAGTTTGCGCACCCGGATCGGCCCAGGTATCGGAATAATGCACCGTAAGCCACACTTTCAGGCCAAGCGCTTTACTCCGCTGCACCATACTCTTCACCTCCGCAAATCCGGAATGCCCGTCAGACGGCGTGTACCACAATCGCAGACGAATGGTATTGCAACCCGCATTTTTGAGTGTGGTAAGCATATCTTCTGCCTCTCCCGACAGATTATAAAGCTTCACGCCGGCAGCTTCGATCTGAGGAAGAAACGAGACGTCGGCAGCACGGATAGAACAACTGCTCTGCGGCGTTTCCACAACCGCATCGGACTGTTTGCACGAGATCAACGCCATCGCGCACAGCCAGACAACGATTCTGCCGCACGAAAAGCAATTCATCACGTTTTATCTTTTACAAACACAACCGACCCGGCAGCAATAAGCAAACAAATACCCGCCATCAGAATGGCATAAACCGCATCGGAATTGAACAGATGCTTCACAATCGGCCCGTTCACCAAACTACTGATGATTTGTGGTATGGTAATAAAGAAATTGAAAATACCCATGTACACACCCATCTTGGCGGGAGGAATGGAACCGGCAAGAATAGCATACGGCATTGCCAAAATACTTGCCCAGGCAATACCTACCCCAATCATGGAGGCAATCAGCCAATACTGATTAGTTATAAAATAGATAGAAATAAGCCCGATTCCGCCACAGATCAACGAAATGGTGTGAGTCACCTTGCGATTGGTTTTGGCGGCAATCCAGGGCAAAGCCAATGCAAAAAACATGGCCACTAAGTTGTAGACTCCAAACAGAATACCCACCCAATCGCCGGCTGCATCGTACGCGGCTTTATTGGCAGGGTTTTTCAGCAATTCCCCATTCTCAAACTGAACGCCATAAACATGAGCCGCCACGGCCGGTGTGGTGAATACCCACATGGCAAACAGAGCAAACCAGGAGAAAAACTGAACGACACCCAATTGCTTCATGGTTGCAGGCATTCTTACAATATCTCTGAATATCTCCATGATACCCGGTTTCGGTTCGCTTTCGGCGGCACTTTCGTCCGAATGAAACTGACGGTACACCTCGGGAGGATACTCTTTGGTTCGTACGATAGTCCAGACAATAGTACCCAGCATCACGGCAGCACCAATATAAAACGCAATAATTACATTTACAGGCACTTCGCTATCCGGAGTTCCTTTGCCAATGTCAAACCATTTCATCATGGCATAGGGCAACCACGAACCGATCACAGCTCCGATACCAATCAGAAAAGTTTGAACAGAAAACCCGGTAGTGCGTTGTTCTTCGGGGAGCAAATCAGCCACCAGGGCTCTGAAAGGCTCCATGGCAACATTAAAAGAGGCGTTCATGATGGTAAGCATACCGGCACCGATAATTAGCGGCGGCATCAATGACGATAAGGCAGCTGAATTAGGCATAAACAGTAAGGCGATAGCCGCCAGAATAGCGCCTGTCAAAAAGTATGGTTTTCGTCGTCCGAGCCTGCACCACGTCCGATCGGAGTAGTGTCCGATAAGCGGTTGAATAATCATACCTGTAAGCGGAGCCACCACCCAGAACCACGACAAGGACTGAATATCGGCTCCAAAGGTTTGTAATATACGGCTGGCATTGGCATTTTGCAATGCAAATCCGAATTGAATTCCAAGGAATCCGAAATTCATATTCAGGATTTGTGCGGTGGAAAGTCTTGGTTTTGTTTTCATTGGGTGCCATGCAAGGGATGCTTGATCCTTTCACCCCTATCGGTAGGGATGTATTCAAATTCATGATGGTGCAGTTTATTAAATTTTTCGGCCGGCAAGTAAGCATTGATACGCAGCGAGCTTTATTTGAAGCCGGAGAGCGTCTATTCTTTAATTTCACACCGCTACTGCAAAATGCTAATGGACGCTTATTTGTTGATTTATATTCATCTGCCATTGACCCTGGAAGCCGGGCTACCGTGGAAAACCTGCTTCAGGATCCACGATTGGCGCTGAAAAAAGGTCCGATGAGTTTA
>CAZFTY010000382.1:0-2836 GCA_964521835.1 uncultured Microbacter sp. | reverse complement strand
CGTCGAGTTCACCCAACAGATCCATCGCGTTTTCGGCATTCAGTTTTTCCGAGTGAATCATCTCGAGCTTGAGCTTGCGGTCGTTGTAGGCCGAGGCGTGTAACAATGATTCGTTGATGGATTTGTAGGCATCGGGGAGTTCAACGTATTTGCCAACCAATCCGATTTTTACCGGTTCGGTGGCGTTTTTCATTTTATCCACAATGTAAATCCATTGTTTCATATCGGGTTTGGGTTCGGTCGGGCAACCCAGTTTGCGCAATACAATCTCATCCAAGCCCTCTTCTTCCATTTTCAGGGGGACTTCGTAGATAACGGGCACGTCAACCGATTGAATAACGGCGTCGGGAGCTACGTTGCAGAATAGAGCCACTTTGCGACGAACGTCGGCAGAGAGGTCACGCTCGGTACGAAGAACCAGAACGTCCGGTTGTACCCCTGCTTGTTGCAATTCTTTGACGGAGTGCTGGGTAGGTTTGGTTTTTACCTCTTTAGCCGCCGCAATGTACGGGACATAAGTGAGGTGAATGTTGATACATTTATTTCCCAGTTCCCATTTTAACTGACGTACACTTTCGATGTAGGGTAAAGATTCTATATCACCCACCGTACCGCCGATTTCGGTTATGACAAAATCATATTCGCCGGTTTTACCCAGTTTCAGGATATTGTCTTTGATTTCGTCGGTGATGTGAGGAATGATTTGTACCGTTTTGCCGAGATAATCGCCATGACGTTCTTTGTTGATAACCTTTTGGTAGATATAACCGGTGGTTACATTGTTGGCGCGATACATGGGCTCGTTTACAAAACGTTCGTAGTGCCCGAGGTCGAGGTCAGCCTCATGTCCGTCCGCGGTCACATAACATTCTCCGTGCTCGTACGGATTGAGGGTTCCGGGGTCAACGTTGATGTAAGGATCCAGTTTTTGGTTGGTCACTTTGAAGCCGCGTGCTTTTAGCAGCTTACCTAACGATGCGGCAATGATTCCTTTTCCAAGGGATGAAATCACGCCTCCCGTAACGAAAATGTACTTAGTCTCTTTCACTACAAAATAATTTGTGGTTTGTTCTGCAGGTAAGGTTTTTGTTGTGTGCGATAAAAGCCTTACTCGTTGAAATATTGTGAGTTAATTGTTTGTTAACCTGTGCTCGTTCGTATAAAAACGAAAGCACAAAGGTAATAATTATTTGCCAGATTTTTACAGCGAAATACACTCCGTGTTATTTTGAAACCGGATATTCATAAATGCATGGCTATTTGACAGAATGAAGAGCAAAAAAATTACATCAGACGCTTGATTGCATCGATTTTAGCGTCAGTCGGTAATGTGGCATCAATCCAGTGGATGGTGAGGCCGCGGCGTTCCATTCCCCGGAACCAGGTCATTTGCCGCTTGGCGAAACGGTGAATCTCCATCTCGAGTTGCGAAAACATCTCTTCGTAAGTGAGTTTTCCGGTGACGTAGAGTGTCAGGTATTTGTATTCCAATCCATAATAAATAAGATCGTCGGGGGGAATACCACTGTCGAGCAAGCGGCGCACTTCGTCTACCATACCCTCGTTGAGACGTGCCTGAAGTCGACGGGTGATGCGAGCCCGGCGCTCGTCGCGCGAAATGTCGATGCCGATAATCAACGGGCGAATATCGGGATAGTCGGACTTGATCTCCGGATGATGCCGGTAATATTCCGCGATTTCGATGGCCCGGACTGCCCGCTTTACGGTATCGACATCCGTATGGTTGTGCAATGTTTTGTAGCTGCTTAAGATTCGGGTCAACTCCTCCAGCGATTTGCCTTCAAATTGCTTTCTGAATTCCGGGTCGTCGGGAACCTGAATCAACCGGTAACCTTTTAATATAGCCTCGATGTAGAGGCCGGTGCCACCGCAAAGAATAGCCGGTCTATCGCGTTTGGTAATGTCGTCGTATGCCTTTAAAAAATCACGTTGGTACTCGAACACATTATATTTGTAACCCGCGTCCACTATGTCGACCAGATGGTACGGAACCGTTTGCCCGTCGATGGAATATTCCGAAATATCTTTGCCCGTGCCGATATCCATGCCGCGGTAGATCTGGCGCGAATCGGCACTGATGATCTCTCCGCCGATAGCGCGGGCCAGATGTGTCGCTACCGTGGTTTTTCCGGTTGCGGTCGGACCGAGAATGGTGATAAGGTTATACGTCGACATGAGTTTCAGTTCTGCTTACAAATACGGATTATATACTTTTTCGTAACCGATGGTGGTGGTGGGGCCATGACCGCAGTACACGGTGGTGTCGTCGGGTAGAACAAACAGCTTTTTGCCGATGCCGTCGATTAGTTGCTCGTAGTTCCCTTTGGGGAGGTCGGTGCGTCCGATGCTTCCCTGGAAAAGTACATCACCGGCAAAAAGCGAGCCCGAAACGGCGTCGTAAAAACAGAGACTGCCCGGTGAATGACCCGGAACATGGATAGCTGTCAGGGTTACGTTGCCGAATTTCACGGTGTCACCTTCCGACAGAAAATCATGCAGTTCGGGTTGCTCGTCGTAGCGCATTCCGTAAACCTCAGCCTGAGCACTGATTTGGCGGAGCAAAAATTCATCCGCCTGATGGGCTTTTGCCTGAATGTCGTACGTTTTTTCGACAAAAAGATTGCCAAAAGCGTGGTCTAAATGCAAATGGGTGTTGATGAGGTGTTTGACCGTAAGCCGGTTTTCGGAGATGAACTGTTGAAGTGTTTTGCGTTCCGCTTCCGTCACGCATCCCGGGTCGACGATGATGCACTCGTTGGTTTCGTCGTACGCCACGTACGTGTTCTCCATAAACGGGTTGAAGGTGAAAGTCTGT
>CAZFTY010000381.1:0-2837 GCA_964521835.1 uncultured Microbacter sp. | reverse complement strand
GAACTGGCAATGTCTGCCGCCGTCATCACCGAAGCAAGCCGCTATTGCCAACAAAACGGCATATCATTCAAAAAGAGCGCGTTCTTTGAAAAGCTGGCAACAGAGATAAACCTTCAGGGCTTGAAATACCTTCCGAAAACATGGCGCAACCTCCGCGACAAAGTACGCGAGTACACCGACGGAACCGCCATCAACGAACTGGTAAACACCAAAAACGAAGGCAACGCCAACCGTGCAACCTACAAGAACAACGACCTTCTGAAAGGCTGGTTGCTCGAACTGATGGATACGCAACGCAACTACTCACACGCCTTTATTTATCGCAAAATACGGCTTCTTTGCTCACAATACAACCTAACAGAATGCCCATCACCACGATGGGTAAGCGATGCCTGTGGAAGCAGCGAAATGAACTTCCTTGCACAACAGCGTTACGGAGCTGGCAGCCGCTTCAATAACAAATACCGCGGCTACACACCTATGCAATCGGCCATTTATGCGGGCGACTGCTGGCAAATTGACGGTACCCGTGTCAACATCATCGACCACAAAGGGCAATGGATAAACAAAGAAGGCAAAAAGGTTACCGGGCAAAAATTCCTCTATATCGTTGCTGTGCGTGACGTGATGAGCGGTATGCCACTCGGCTGGGAATATTGCTACGAAGAGAACGCTCAGGCTGTTATCAATGCTTTGGCCGCCGCTGTACGAAATACCGGCTATTTGCCATACGAGTTTATCTACGACCGTTTTCCCGGGCATAACACCGCCGAATGGGCATGGGTGGAAGGCCAGATGCGAACCAAAGGTGTGATAATGACAGTGAGCCACGACCCGAACGCAAAGGCTAACATAGAACGATGGTTTGGAACACTTCAGGACGTATTTATGATGAATAGCGACCTTTATTATGGGCATGGCGTTCGCTCCACACGCCGCTGGGCACACCGGAGCAAAGAATATGTAACCGCCATGCGCCAATGGGCTATCAAAAACGGGTTCAATTTCGACGATGCCATACGTGAAACCGACGGTTTTCTGGATGCTTACAGCAACACCCCATACAGCAGCTACAGCCGCAAATTTGCCAACATTGAGCAAACACCGGCACAACTGCACGAAACGAGCGACAAGCCTCACACCTATCCGGTGCAGGAACATGAGTTTTGTTACATATTCGGATTACGCAAAGGCGTATCTATCCGCAACTATATGATAGAGACGCAAATCGACAATGCACCTTACTACTACGGCATTGATGAATGCGAAGTGGCCGAAAGATATACGGGCGTTAAGCTCACCAACTGCTTTGATTACGACGACTATAGCCGCGTACATCTTTACGATGGTGCTGAGTATGTTGGCTCTTTCGATGCCATCACACCGGCGCAACGTTTCGGCCCCGACAAAGATATGCGGGCGGTTGGCAAACTGAAAGCCATTAATGAAAAGATGGATAGCCATCGTGCCAAACGTAAACGAGCAATACTCAACCGGAAAGAGGCGGCCATGCCCGCAGAACCCGAAGAGGTAAGCCCTGAGATTGGAATACTCACAGCCGGTCGAATTCCGAAGTACAACTACGAAGCTGCCGAAACAGCTTTCCAGAACGAAGCATGGGAGGTAGAACAAGAAGAAACCAATATCAGAAATCAATATTAAATCACCTTTAAACTCAATTTAAAATGCTAACACAAACACAAAAAAACGACATCCTTCGATTGATCGAGGAAGAAATTTTGCGAATGGGTTCGGCGGCACAGGTAGCAAAGAAATGCGCTATCAGCGAAACCGCACTGAGCCAGCTCCGCAAAGGCGTGTATGCTGCCAAAGGCGACGACATATATTCCACCATTGCGGTGGCTTTGGGCTACGACTTTGGCGGCGGAAAATGGAACATTGCCGAAACACATGACTTCCGTAGCGTGTACATGGTGCTGGAAGATGCAAAGCGTGAGGCTCTTTTTATCGGTATCAGCCACAAAGCTGGCGGCGGTAAGACTACACCGGCATCTGTATACCTCGAAAACAACCGTACAAAAGGAGTGTATTACCTTGCTTGCAAAGAGTGGAGTAGTCGCGAGTTCCTTACAAAACTGGCTATTGAAGTGGGCGCTGACATGCCAAAAGGCATTGCCCGCAAAAACGATCTTCTGGAAGCTATTGCAATTGCATTCAAAGGCAAAACAAACCTACGTCCGTTGCTTATCATCGATCAGGCAAACTCATTGCGCCCGTCGGCTCTTATTGCCCTCATTCACCTGTACAACGAACTCGAAGATGTTTTAGGCTGCGTAATTCTTGGCACCGAGAACCTCGAACAGGAGATTAAACGCGGCGTTCGCTTTAACAAAGATGGATACGACGAACTCGATAGCCGGTTTGGTCGCAATTATCTACACCTGCGCGGCTCATCGCTCGATGACACTCGTAAAATTTGCGCCGTAAACGGCATTGAAGATTCTGAAACACAGTCGGCAATCTTCAACGAATGTAACCCGGTGCAACATGCCCTTGACGGTGGCAAAACCATCAAAGTGATAGAGGACATCCGTCGCATTAAACGGGTCATTAAGCGCGAACGCATCAAACTACAAGTAGCATGAGTACGACTGTATCACATTCAACATTTTTCGCGCTGATTAACCAGCTACCAAGAATGAACAAGGAGGATGTGGTATGGGAATACAGCGGAATGCTTACCACATCGCTCAGCGAGTTTTACAAGACAAACATAGTCGGGTACAATCGAATGGTTACCGACTTAAAGCGACTTGTAAATGACCATAAAACAGCACAAAGCAGCACAAAGTTCATATCAGACGATGAAGAAAAGA
>CAZFTY010000380.1:0-2838 GCA_964521835.1 uncultured Microbacter sp. | reverse complement strand
TTCCTTCCGGTAGTCGTACATGCGTCGGGCAAGGCGAAGACCCCGGTAGAGCGGATGAATAAACACCTCAATACCGTATAAAATATTCCCATCGGGATTGTGTGTGGTAAAAGTTTCGTTTCCAGTGACAGAGGCATAGGTATGATCGTTTTTCACCAAATCGTAATCAACGATGATAGAGAGCGCGCATCCCACGATTTTTTTATCGACAACAGTTACGACCTGCCCTTCGGGGAAAATGGAAATAAGCTTGTCTATCTGCTTTCGCGACCAAAAAACATCGCTTCCATCGCTGTATGTACGTGTAAATGATTGTGCGAGTTGTTTGTAATCATTTGATTGCAAGGAGCGCATAGTAACCTTATTAATTTCAGGAATGTTGTCCATATCACTGTTTTTTTTAGAATTAGCATCCAAACAAAGTTAGAATGAATGAACTGATTTTCAAACAAAAACTTCATCTTTTTCAGCTATAATTTTAGAATTATATCCACAGCTTCACTTCTTTTAATGACGCAAATAACACAATACGCCCAGAGTGATACTACCTTTGCACTCAATAACGACATAATGAGCAGACGCAATACACTACGTACACTGATAGCATCGTTCCTTTTGATGCTTGCCACCGGCACCTTGATGGTGAAGTCGGTGCACTGTGTATTGGTGCCTCACGACTATCAGGGTATTGCGTTGGTTAACGGACAAACGACGATCTCTACCGATAAGACGGACAGCTGTCCCATTTGTTCGTTCGATTTCTTTCCGGTAATTCTCCATTCGTTAAAGGTATTACCCGATGTAACGCCTTTCGCTTATGCCCAACATGTTTTTAGCAGATCGGAAGCTCCTGTACAACAGATTTCCTATCTCTATCTGCTTCGCGCACCTCCTGTGGCATAACCCTTTTTACCTTTTTATAAACTAAATTTTTCCTATTGCTCTTTTTCAGGGCAATACAATGGGTGTATTGTATACCCGGATCAGCATTGTATCATACGCTGATCCGCGCGTATATTCGGCTTGTGGCGATGTAACTGATTGCCATAAAAACGGCATCCAGTCTATAATCATTTCTAAAACAAACAATTATGCAAAAAAGATTGCTTTTCATATTACTTTATATTATTCCGGTACTCTTGTGTGCCGAACCACTGCCCGTACCACAAACCACCCTGCAGGGAACCGTTACCGACAAACTGACCGGCGAGCCGCTGATCGGAGTCGCGGTCTATTTTCCTGATTTGAAAACCGGTGCCATCACCGATGAAAAAGGAACTTATCGCATCAATAATCTGCCAAAAACAGTGTTGACAATCCAGGTTTCGTACGTCGGACACCAGTCGGTTATCGAGAATATCGACCTGCATTCCAATGTTGTGAAGAATTTTGCGCTATCCGAATCGTCGGCCAAAATAGACGAAGTGGTGGTGACCGCCACCGCCGGTTCCACGCAACTGATACGTACACCGACTCCCATTACCATTGTGCCACACACCGACCTTCTGCGCGAAGCGTCGACCAATTTGATGGATGCGTTGGCAAATCAACCGGGTATCTCACAGATAACCACCGGTGGAGGCATTTCCAAACCGGTCATTCGTGGTCTCGGATACAACCGGGTAGTGGTGGTGAATGACGGCGTTCGTCAGGAGGGCCAGCAGTGGGGAGATGAACATGGCATCGAAATTGATGAACAGGCGGTTAACAAAGCCGAAATATTAAAAGGTCCGGCAAGTCTTATGTTCGGATCGGATGCCATGGCCGGTGTTATTAACCTGTTTTCGGCACCCACGCTTCCCGAAGGTAAAATAGCGGGTAATTTCTTCTCAAATTATCAGACCAATAACGGTTTGCTGGCCTATTCTCTCGATCTGGCCGGTAATAAAAAGGGGATTGTCTGGGATTTGCGGTTCAGCGATAAGAGGGCGCACGATTACCGGAACAAATACGATGGCTATGTGTATGATTCCCGCTTCAAAGAACAGTCCTTTACCGGATTGATCGGTATCAACAAAGAGTGGGGATACTCGCATCTTACCGTAAGCTCGTATCACTTAACGCCCGGCATTGTGGAGGGAGCGCGTGATTCCCTGAGTGGTAAGTTTATCAAAACCATTGCCTTAGATGGAGTGGAAAGCACCGCTCTGGCAACAAATTCCGACGGACGAAGTTACCAACATGCGATGCCGTACCAACAGGTAAAGCACTATAAAGCCGTGTGGAACAATGCGATTTTTATCGGAGACGGAAGCCTGAAGACCACCTTGGGATTCCAGCAGAACCGCCGTCAGGAGTTTGAAAATGTGCTGGATCCCAATCAGTATGGGCTCTATTTCCTGTTGAATACGGTGAACTACGACATCCATTACATGCTTGCGCAGAAAAACGGATGGTCGGCCTCTTTCGGAGTCAACGGGATGTACCAGCATTCGATGAACAAAGGGACGGAGTATCTGGTGCCGGCATATGCTCTGTTTGATGCGGGTGTGTTCGGTATCGCCAGCAAAACGATAGGCCGGTTTGATCTCAGCGGCGGCTTGCGGTTCGACAACCGTCACGAACATGCCGACGATTTGTATGTTAACGCTAACGACGAAAAAACAACGTCTTCCGACCCTACAGCCTACCACAGATTCACATCATTTACCAACAATTTCAGCGGCGTGACCGGAAGTTTGGGAGCTGCCTGGCGGATTACGGATGACCTTCATGCAAAATTCAATCTGTCAAGAGGTTTCAGAGCTCCGAATATCGGCGAATTAGCCTCCAATGGAGTGCATGATGGCACTGTTCGCTATGAAATAGGAGATAATAATCTGAAACCGGAAACCAGTT
>CAZFTY010000379.1:0-2854 GCA_964521835.1 uncultured Microbacter sp. | reverse complement strand
TCGAATCTGCCCGTGGCGAACTGGGTGTGTATATCGTAAGCGATGGCGGAGCTAAACCTTACCGTATGAAATTCCGTACCCCGTGCTATTCAAACCTTGGTGCTGTAAAACCGATTTCTGTAGGGATGAAGATTGCCGACCTTATGGCAAATATGGCGACGATAGATTTGGTAATCCCTGATATGGACAGATAAAAACAGAGATATGATTTCAATGATACAATTTTCGGATGTTACAACCTGGATTCATCAGCTGCTTTCAAGCTGCATGGCTCCCTGGCTGGTATTTCTCATTGAGTTGGTAGTTGCCGCTGTGGCTGCTGTTGTGGCACTGCTGGTTTGCGTTATCATCATGGTGTACATGGAACGTAAGGTTGCCGGTCACATGCAATTGCGTCACGGTCCGAACCGCGTTGGTTGGCACGGACTCTGCCAGTTGTTTGCCGACATCATCAAACTGCTTTTGAAAGAGAGTTTTACACCTACCCGTGCCGACAAGCTTTTGTTTACCGTGGCACCGGTCTTGTCTCTTTGTGTTTCGTTACTGGCGCTTGCTCCTATTTCGTGGGGCCCGGGGCTGGTATTGTGGAACACCAATATCGGCGTTCTGTTTGTTACCGCAATTTCATCGATGGGTGTAATCGGTATTCTGATGGCGGGATGGTCGAGTAATAACAAATATGCACTGCTGGGTGCAATGCGTAGTGGCGCTCAGATTGTCAGCTACGAATTGTCGGCAGGATTGTCTATCGTAACTATTGTAGCCCTTGCAGGCACACTGAATACCGGTGGTATTATCGAATCGCAGGCAAACGGCTGGTGGGTTCTGAAAGGACATCTTCCCGCCATTTTTGCTTTTATAATCTATATTATTGCCAGTACCGCCGAATGTAACCGTGCTCCGTTCGACCTTGCAGAAGCAGAATCGGAATTGACGGCCGGTTATCACACCGAATATTCGGGTATGCAGTTCGGTATTTTCTACCTGAACGAATATATCAACATGGGTGTTGTGGCGATGATTGCCTCTACACTGTTTCTGGGTGGATGGCAGCCCTTCTATCTCCCGTTTGATTTCCCGTTGGCACATGCCTTCAACGACATTATGGCGCTGAAGTTTATGGAAACATGGCCTGCCTGGATTTCATGGGTTTCGCTGGCCTGGCCGTTGGTTTGGTTCTTCGGTAAACTGTTCCTCATCATCTTCTTTATGATGTGGTTCCGCTGGACTTTCCCCCGTTTAAGGATCGACCAGTTGTTGAAACTTGAATGGAAATATCTGTTACCGTTGAGCATCGTTAATCTGGTAATCGTTGCACTGTTTATTGTGTTGGGATTACATTTTTAATCGTGAGTCATTCGATAGTCATTAATTCGTAATTAATAATAGAGTGAAAGCACTATATAACTATTTGAAAGAGGTCGCATTTGCGTTTGTATCGCTTGCAAACGGACTGTTGCTGACCCTGAAGTATTTCGTTACCCCGTGGAAATCGATCATTACTGTAAACTATCCGGACAACCGGGCCAACCCAAGCGTTGCTGATGAGTTTGCCGGCGAAGTGATCTTGATTCACGACGAGAACAACGAACATAAGTGTACCGCTTGTACGCTTTGTCAGATGGCATGTCCGAACAACTCCATCCAGATTATTTCAAAACAGGTGGAGACGGAGGATGGAAAGAAGAAGAAAGTGCTTGATCAGTGGGTATATCATTTGGAAATGTGTACTTTCTGCAAACAGTGTATTGACGCTTGCCCGCAAGACGCCATCAAAATGATTAACTCGTACGAATTAAGCTGTTTTGATCGGAGTACGCTGACCAAGGTACTTAACCGTCCTGGATCGAAATTGAAAGAAAAAGCAAAAGTAACTCCTAAAGTTCAAGAATAATGAGTGCATCGACAATTATATTCTATATCCTGGCAACCTTGGTGGTTGTGTTCGGAGCGCTGACAGTGTTCAGCAGTAAGATTTTCAGAGCTGCCATCAGCCTGTTGTTATCGTTGACTTTTATTGCCGGCATCTATTTTTTGTGGAATGTCGATTTTATCGGTGCCCTGCAAATCATTATTTATGTGGGAGGTATTGTTGTCCTGATTATCTTCTCTATTTTTCTTACGCACCATTCGGGGCAGAGTTTACCGAAGATAAAAATAGGGAAGAAGCTGCTGTCGGGTATAATGGCCATTGCAGGATTGGGTTTTACCACCTGGGTGGTTTCGCAATATGTTTTCAAACCGGCTCCCGGAGTTGTACCGGTAGAACCTTCGGTTCATAATATCGGTGTGCAAATGCTCAGCTATAGCGATTATGGTTACGTATTCCCGTTTGAAGTCATCAATATTCTGTTACTGGCGGCTTTGGTTGGAGCAATCGTTATTGCAATCAAAAAGAGTCAGGATACGGAAAAATAGAATCAAAAGCAGATCAATAAACTTCTTTTAGAATAAATATAAAAGATATGGAACAAGTCCCCTTATCGCACATTCTGATATTAAGTTCCACTCTCTTCTTTTTGGGAGTGTACGGCTTTTTCTCGCGTCGTAACCTGATTACGATGCTCATGTCGGTGGAACTAATACTCAACAGCGTGAATATTAATTTCATTGCGTTCAACAAATATCTTTTCCCGCACCAATTGGAAGGCGTTTTCTTCACCATGTTTATTATCGTGGTTGCTGCGGCAGAGGTATCCATTTCCATCGCTATTATCATTAATCTGTATCGCAGATTCAAGACTATTGACATTGAAGATACAACAACAATGAAGTACTAAACTATGAATAGCTACGATTTATCTGCTCTCTTAATTGTAATATTGCCGATACTCAGCTTTACTGTGTTCGGTTT
>CAZFTY010000378.1:0-2861 GCA_964521835.1 uncultured Microbacter sp. | reverse complement strand
CAGGATGCCTTTGCACAACGCATTCAGGCTTCGGAATGGATGGCGCAGGAGACCAAGAATACCGCGATTTCCAAACTGAAAGCTATTCATATTAAGATCGGTTACCCCGATAAATGGCGCGATTACAGTAAACTTGAGATCGCTTCCGATAGTTATTTTGCCAATATTCTGCGTTCCAATCAATTCGATGTTGCCTATATGCTCAACAAGGTAGATAAACCTACCGACGTAAACGAATGGCTGATGACACCTCAGACTGTGAATGCCTACTATCAACCGACTACCAACGAAATCTGCTTCCCGGCTGCGATTCTGCAACCTCCTTTCTTCAACCAACAGGCTGACGATGCTGCCAACTATGGTGCTATCGGCGTGGTTATCGGACATGAAATGACTCACGGCTTCGATGATGAAGGTCGTCAGTACGATTTGACGGGTAACCTGAAAGACTGGTGGCAACCCGAAGATTCGAAGAAATTCGACGAACGGGCCAAAGTGTTGTCCGACTATTTCAGTAACATTGAGGTGGTTCCCGGTACCAAGGCTAACGGTCAACTGACACTGGGCGAGAACCTTGCTGATAACGGGGGGCTCCATATTTCGTATATCGCTATGCAAAATGCAATGAAAAAAGGCGATATTAATCCCGATAAGATGGATGATTTTACTCCGGCACAGCGTTTCTTTATCGCTTATGCTACTGTGTGGGCAAGCAATATCCGTGATCAGGAAAAAGTTCGTTTGACAAAGACCGATCCGCATTCACTGGCTCAATGGCGTGTTAACGGTACATTGCCGCATATCGATATGTTTATCAATGCTTTCAACGTTAAGGACGGAGATAAAATGTATTTGCCGAAAGAAAAACAAGCCCTGATTTGGTAACCGGTAAAATGAGTTTTGGGAACATGGAATGTGTTCTGAAAAAACAAAACCTTCAGATAAGCTCTCCGACTCTGCAAGCCGATTGCAGAGTCGGAGAGTTTTTTTTGATACCGATCTCAATAAAGAGGAGGCGGAAGTGTATAATTTGCCATTTTTTGTAGTATATTTTCGACATCAAAGAAATAAAAAATAAAAGGAGATAATTCCAGATGAAAACGTCAATGCCATTAATCATTACTATTAGTCGTCAGTTGGGAAGTGGAGGTGCTGCTGTTGGTCAGCAACTGGCCGAAAAACTGAATATTCGTTGCGTTAACCGTGAAATTGTAAGCAGGGCAGCAAAGCAGCTGTCTGTTATGGAGAAAGAGCTGGATGAGCGGGACGAGAAAATGCAATCGTTTTGGAAATCATTTTTTCAGTTCAATGCTCTGGCAACCGAGGTGGCGTTTACTCCCGGTACGCGTATTACAACCACGGGCGAGGTGTTTCGGGTGGAGAGCGAAATTCTGCAACATGTCGCCAAAGAGGAGTCAGCCGTAATTGTCGGGCGGTGCGGATACGCTATTTTGAAAGACTATCCGAATCTGATTACGGTCTATCTTCATGCCGATAAAGCATTTCGCGCCGACCGCATTGCTCATGACGGCACGATGACCACTGAAGATGCGCGTGAAGTGATAGAAAAAAACGATAAAGAGAGGGGGCTTTACATTGAAACATTTACCGGAGATAAGTGGAGTGATGCCCGCCATTTCGATCTTTGTATCGATACAGGCAAAATTGGCATCGATAAAGCGGTGGAGATAATTTTGAACTATGTAAAATTAAGGTGCTCATAGTATATTTGGAAGTGGAATAACTTCTTGTTATCTTTGTTGACAAGTGATACCTGCCATCCGTTCAACGCGTAACAGCAGCACTGGGCAGATCTCTTTTTTTGAGTAAATCAATAACACAAGAAGTTCTTCGTATGCGTAAATTTTTATTCCCATTTATTTTAGCATCAACAATCGTTGCCGGCGGCTGTATGCAAAACGGCAAGTCGGCGCCAGTATCTAAAAATGCCGATAAAACAGTGCTTCGCGAAGCTTCGGTGGCTGAACTGGTCGACACGGTGGAATACAATAAAAAACTGGTTACACTTGCCAATGGCGACACTACCGGGCGCTGGCCGGTGAAACACCTTCCGTATCCGATGAAGGGGGCTATTCTTCCCTACAAACGCATTGTGGCTTATTACGGTAATCTTTACTCGAAGAAGATGGGTGTGCTGGGCGAATATGCTCCGGATACCTTATGGGAGATGCTTCGGAAGGAGATGAAAGCGTGGGAGGCTGCCGATCCCTCTACACCGGTTGTGCCGGCAATTCATTACATTGCAGTGGTAGCTCAGGGCAACCCGGGCAAAGATGGCAAATACCGTATGCGGATGCCGGCACATCAGATCGATTCGGCTCTGGCGATTGCCAAAATGGGAAATGCGATTGTCTTTTTGGATGTGCAGGTCGCTCTCAGTAATCTGAGAAATGAAGTTCCGCTACTGGAATCGTATTTGAAATTACCGAATGTGCATCTGGCCATCGATCCGGAATTTTCGATGAAAAACGGTAGTTTGCCAGGCAAGAGAATCGGAACCTTCGACGCGGAGGATGTAAATTATTGTTCCGGTTATCTGACCGATCTTGTAAAAAAATACAATCTTCCGACCAAAATATTGGTTGTGCACCGTTTTACGCAGGGAATGGTAACCAATTACAAACAGATAAAGCATCATCAGGAGGTACAGTTGGTGATGAATATGGATGGGTGGGGAGCTCCTGCGCTGAAGTATAATACCTACAATCAATATGTATATCGCGTACCGTTACAATTTGTATTATTTAACCTTATCTTTAAATATGATCTGATACGGAATCTAAAACAAATGCTTACACCGGAGGATTTCTTGATGCTCAAACCCGAGCCAATCGGCAGTG
>CAZFTY010000377.1:0-2862 GCA_964521835.1 uncultured Microbacter sp. | reverse complement strand
ATTATTGAGAGTGACAAAAGAGTCGCTTTATTTGGGTATTGAACAAGCTATCAACGGAAATCGTTTAGGCGATGTTGGATATGCCGTTCAGTCGCATTGTGAAAAACATGGTTACGGAGTGATTCGTGAAATGGTTGGTCACGGCGTGGGAAAGGAGATGCACGAAGATCCTCAGGTTCCCAATACAGGGCGCAGAGGTAATGGTGTTCGTCTGAGAAACGGAATGACGATTGCAATTGAACCGATGATTGCGATGGGTTCGTATCGACTCTTTTTTGAAAAAGACGGTTGGACAACCCGAACCATCGATGGTAAATATGCAGCACATTTCGAACACTCGATAGCTATCCGTGACGGAAAAGCTGACATCCTTTCGACCTTTGATTATATAGAAGAAGTTGTAGGTAAACTGTAACAAACATTAGATTAAATAGACGTTTTATGCCTAAACAATCTGCTATTGAGCAAGATGGAACAATAACCGAAGCATTGTCGAATGCGATGTTTCGTGTAGAACTCGAAAACGGTCACGTTATTACCGCTCATATTTCCGGGAAGATGCGTATGCATTACATTAAAATTTTGCCGGGTGATAGAGTACGGGTAGAGATGTCTCCGTATGATTTATCAAAAGGAAGAATTTCATTCAGGTATAAATAAACCTGATCCTGTAGCAACAGCAAACATTGCAAATATTTATACAACATGAAAGTAAAAGCATCCATTAAAAAACGTACGCCCGAATGTAAAATCGTGAGACGTAAAGGGCGTTTGTATGTAATCAACAAAAAGAATCCTAAGTTCAAACAACGTCAGGGATAATATTTTAATTTTAAGTATATGGCTATAAGAATCGTTGGAGTAGATTTGCCTCAAAACAAAAGAGGCGAAGTTGGACTGACTTATATCTACGGAGTAGGTCGCAGTAGCGCAAAACAAATTTTGGAAGAAGCCGGTGTTGATTTAGACACAAAGGTGAAGGATTGGACTGACGACCAAGCAGCTAAAATCCGTGAAATAATCGGAGCTAAGTTTAAAGTAGAGGGTGACCTTCGTTCTGAAGTTCAGCTGAACATCAAACGCTTAATGGATATCGGATGCTACCGTGGCGTGCGTCACCGTCTGGGATTGCCTTTGAGAGGACAGAGCACTAAAAACAATGCCCGTACTCGTAAAGGAAAGAAGAAAACTGTTGCCAACAAGAAAAAAGCAACAAAGTAAGGTAATTAACTTAGCAAATATTTTTAGGATATGGCAAAGAAAACAGTTGCAACCAAAAAGAGAGTGGTTAAAGTTGACGGCGTAGGCCAGTTGCACGTACACTCTTCATTCAATAATATTATCGTAACCCTTACAAACGGTGATGGTCAGGTTATCTCTTGGTCTTCTGCCGGTAAAATGGGTTTCAGAGGTTCTAAAAAGAACACTCCGTATGCTGCTCAGATGGCAGCCCAAGATTGTGCCAAAGTTGCTTTTGACCTCGGTCTGAGAAAAGTAAAGGCGTATGTTAAAGGTCCGGGTAATGGTCGCGAATCAGCTATCAGAACTATTCATGGTGCCGGTATCGAAGTAACCGAGATTGTTGATGTTACTCCATTGCCACATAACGGATGTCGCCCAGCTAAACGCAGAAGAGTATAATAATCACCAACTTGTTCATTACCCGGCTAAAAGTGGATAAAGATTACAATTCTAACCTCTCTGTAATCGCGGCTGCACGGTAAGTCGAGTGTGATATAAGCAATAATAATCACAAAAACTTTGAAATAATGGCAAGATATACAGGCCCAAAAACAAGAATTTCACGTAAATTTGGTGAGCCGATTTTTGGCCCCGATAAAACGTTATCGAAGAAAAATTACCCTCCCGGACAACATGGCAACAACCGCCACAAAAAAACGTCGGAATATGGTATTCAGCTTCGTGAAAAACAAAAAGCAAAATATACTTACGGCGTTTTGGAACGTCAGTTCCGTTTATTGTTTGAAAAAGCTCAGCGTGCAAAAGGTATTACCGGTGAAATTTTGCTCCAGTTACTCGAAGCGCGTTTGGATAATGTAGTTTATCGTTTGGGTATGGCTCCTACACGCGCAGCTGCACGTCAGCTGGTAAGCCACCGTCATATTACGGTCGATGGTGCTGTAGTAAACATCCCTTCTTATCAGATTAAAGCCGGACAGGTTATCGGTGTGCGTGAAAAAGACAAATCGATGGCTGTTATCGCTGATGCTTTGAACGGATTTAACCACAGTAAATATCCCTGGATGGAGTGGGACAAAAGCAGTTTGTCTGGCAAATTCCTGCACCAGCCCGAACGTACTGATATTCCAGAGAACATTAAGGAGCAATTAATTGTCGAATTGTATTCAAAATAATCCATTTATTCATGTCTATATTAGCATTCCAAAAACCCGATAAGGTTATCATGCTTGAATCAGATGCTCAAAAGGGGATTTTTGAATTCCGTCCGCTTGAGCCTGGTTTTGGTATTACTATCGGAAATGCGTTGCGTCGTATCCTTCTCTCTTCACTGGAAGGTTTCGCCATTACATCTATCAAGATTGATGGAGTTGAACACGAATTTGCTACTGTTCCGGGAGTAATGGAAGACGTGACGAACATTATCCTTAACCTGAAAAAGGTTCGTTTCAAACGTTGCGTGGATGATGTTGAAAACGAAAAGGTAAGCATTACCGTTTCCGGTAAGAATACGTTTACTGCCGGTGATATCGGACGCTATTTGACAGGCTTCGTGGTACTTAATCCTGATTTGTTGATTTGTAGAATCGATCCGAACCATACGATGCAGATTGATTTGACTATCAATAAAGGAAGAGGTTATGTTCCGGCAGAAGAAAATAA
>CAZFTY010000376.1:0-2869 GCA_964521835.1 uncultured Microbacter sp. | reverse complement strand
ACCGTATTCTTTCTGGTATTTGGGCAATGTCTGGTGATCAACCATTCCAATCGTATAGCCTACGTTATAGAATACCGAACTTTTGGAAGTGATATTTTTATCTTTCTGTGAGCCTTTCTTGGTTGTGATCATTACAACTCCATTTGCAGCGCGGGAACCATACAATGCAGATGCCGCAGCCCCCTTCAAAATGGAAATACTCTCAATGTCATCAGGATTGATATCCATAGCAGCATTACCGAAATCAAATCCTCCACGACCCGTAGCCTGATTGATATCGGACGCATTACCCGTATTTGCCGCCGCATTGTTATTAGTATTATCAATAGGCACACCGTCAACAACAAACAACGCCTGGTTATTCCCTGTCAGAGATTTGAATCCGCGTAAAATAATGTTGGAAGATCCGCCCACAGCATTTGAAGCCTGAACACTCACACCTGCAACTTTACCGGATAATGAATTGACAAAGTTTGCATCCTTCACCTCATTAACGCTATTACCCCCAATTTGCGTGGCGGCATATCCAAGTGATCGCTGATCCCGCTTTATACCCAATGCGGTAACAACAACCTCCTGCATTTGTTTTGCATCTGCCTGCAGGGCTATTTTATGTCCGTTTTTAGCTTCTACCTCAACAGTAGTCATACCGACATACGAAACTACCAAGGCTTTTCCACCACCGGGAACAGTGATAGAAAACTGTCCGTTCGTATCGGTAATGGTACCGACAGACGTACCTTTTACCAATACCGTAGCGCCAATCACAGGCTGACCATCGTCAGCAGAGACGACAGTACCCGAAATTTTTGTTTGAGCCGATGCCCAACTAATGCCTATTAAAAGACACAGCAATGTAATCGCTTTTCTCATAGGTTTCACTTTTTGTTAAAATTCACTCTTTCTTATTTTTTTTATTTTATAAAACGGGACAAAGGTATAATATTCGGTTATTATTTCCAAGTTTAAAGTTTCATATTGTTTCATTTTCGGAAATAAAACATGCAAATTGTAATATAAAATGTATTTTTATGCTTAATTTGAAAGAGAAATTGTCATTTTCACTAACATCCCGCATTAAAAAATTATCATTTATCAAGATATAACTTTAACAGCTAATAGGATACTTATTTACCTTATATGAAGGTATCACGTAGCACCATCATGCATAAACGTGAAAGGTTGTTGGAAAGAATCAGAAGAAGCCCTTTTTCCATAGGACAACTATTGTTATTTGTGGAGAGAAAATGTCAGGCATAGCATCATCGAAACCAGCAAGCATCAGGTTCGGATTGGAAATTGCTTTGATGGAATGGCTCTTGGAAAATTACACCGACTATTTTTCGCTTTCAATCGCGATAATGGTTTGAGAAAAGTGTCCCAACTTTTGGACAGATGCTATTTTTACACTAAATTTGCATTCCCAAATAAGCCTCTTTAGCTCAGCGGTAGAGCAGCTCACTCGTAATGAGCAGGTCGAGGGTTCAATTCCCTTGAGAGGCTCACTTTTCAAAAAAAATCCCCATCGTAAATCAATCGATTACAATGGGGATTTTTTATATCCGGTTCCGTATACTGAACGGATTATCACTATCTGCAAAAAAGCCATCTTCACTACCCGTCATACAATCCAAACAAACAGAAAGGCATCTGCCTTTTGAGATAGGACAAAGAATAAACAAAAAAAGAGATTGTCTCAAATGTTATTTTGAGACAACCTCTTTTCTATGAAAAATCTGAATTTCAGATTTATTTGATGATATTCTGGAAATCAGAATCTGTCAGGTATTTTGCAAATTCAGCATCTGTAGCTGCTCTGTTAGCCCATTTTTTGTTAGAAGCGACAGCTTTACGCATTCCGTCGTAAACCAATTGACGATCGTTTGTGCGGGCACCAAGGATAGCCTGCAAGTAAGCAGTTTCTCCATTCGCTTTTTTCACGTTGTTCAAGGTAGCACGAGCGGCACTGTAGTCTTTTGTCAGAATTTGAGCCAAAGCTGCATTGTTGCTGGCTGCACTCAGAGACGATTTGGCTTTTGCGAAATCACCCTGTTGGAGATAGATAACACCCAATGCCTGATTCAACTTATCGCCACCTACATTACCTGCATTACCGAAGTATTGTTGAGCTTTAGCAGTTTCGCCCTGAGCAAGAGCAGCGATACCGGCATTGTAATTTGCCTCTGCCGATTTTGAATCGATAGCAAGTGCTTTTGCAAATAAGCCAGATGCTTCAGCATATTCGCCCTGGTTGAATTTTACAGTACCTAAGTTGTTGTAGCCACGAATATCGCTTGGATATTGATCTACGGCACTCTGATAAATAGCTGCTTTTTTCGCATTGTCGTTTGTAAGTGTAGCAGCGTAGAGCAACTCTTCTACATTAAGCGCTTTTGCGTTTTCCTGAGCCAGTTTGGAGATCTCTTCGTCGGATTTGCCGATCAGATCCAAAGTCAACTGCAGTTTAGAACGACGCAACTGAGGAAGAATTTCTTTAGCGATATTTTTGAATGCAGCAGAGAGGTTACGAATTTCATGTTCGCGTTGTTCCGGATCGGAATACATTGACAAAACACGAAGAATAACTTCTTTGTCCTGAATATTGGACGAAGACATCAACTGTTGGAAACCTTCCCAGTCCTGAGCGGTAAAGTTTGCATTGACATCCAACGTAGTTTTCAATTTCTTGAGTTCTTTCTTGATATACGTATCCGTATTCTTTTCACGTTGTTCCGACAATTTTGAGTTGAGCTTCACCCCACCATCAGGAGATGCGTACGAATTCAAGTCGAAGCCTGCAACTTTCAAATTCTGAGCGTCTTTAGCTTCCTGAATTTTCTTTACCAAAGAAACAAGCTCTTCTTTTTTC